>JAIXYA010000293.1 GCA_027490485.1 Comamonadaceae bacterium | reverse complement strand
TCGCCGCCGCTCAGTTGCTGACCGCCGTGACCCAAGCGTTCGCCCAAGCGCGGGAAGGTGTCCAGCACCCTTTGGTAGGTCCAGTCTTGTTGACCGCGAATGCCGGGGCGAGCAGCCATCACCAAGTTTTCGTGAACACTCAGGTTGCCAAAAATACCGCGTCCCTCGGGCACATAAGCCATGCCTTGATTGGCGATGGCATAAGGTGTTTCAGCGTGTATGGCCTTGCCTTGAAACGTGATGGTGCCGCTGCGAGGTTTGACCAAGCCAGTGATGCTTTTCAAGAGGGTGGACTTGCCCATGCCATTGCGCCCCATGAGGCCCACGGTTTGTCCCCGCTCAATGGTGAAATCCAGGTCGCGCAATACATGGCTGGCACCGTAATAGGTGTTGAGACCGCGTACTGTCAAAAGCGTGTTGCTCATGCTGTGGCCTCGCCAAGGTATGCCGCTTGCACTTTGGCGTCGCTTCGAATCGATTCAGGCGTTCCGCTGGCAATCACGGTGCCGTTGACCATGACAGTCAGCACATCTGCCAAGGCAAACACCGCGTCCATGTCGTGTTCGACCAGCAGCATGGCGTGGTCTTTTTTCAATGCTTGCAGCAATGCCACCATGGTTTCTGCTTCTGCTGCACCCATGCCTGCCAAGGGCTCATCCAGCAGCAGCACCTCAGGCTCTGTCGCCAAGACCATGGCGATTTCAAGTTGACGTTGAATCCCATGGCTCAGCACCGCAGCGGTTTTGTCGCGCACCGAGGCCAGACCTGTCATTTGCAAAGCACGGTCTGCACGCTGTGCAACGAAGGTCTGTTGATCGGCGCGACCAAACCACGACAAGGGGTTGTAAGGGGCATGTGCGTCCCGTGCTTGGGCGGCCAGCATCAGGTTGTCCCACACCGTCAGCGGCAAAAACACATTGGTCTTTTGGTAACTGCGTCCCAAACCCTGCAAGGACAAACGGTGGTGTGGCCAACCCGTGACCGATTGACCTTTGAGCCACAACTCGCCACTGCTGGCTGGGATGTCACCGCTGAGCAAATGGGTGAGGGTGGTTTTACCCGCGCCATTGGGGCCGATCACGGCGTGCAGTTGGTCTTTGTAAAGCGACAACGAAACATCATTGACCGCCAACAAACCGCCAAAGCGTTTGCTGAGAGATTGGGCTTGGAGCAAGGCTTCAGTCATCTTGTGAACTCCGAGGGCGCAGCAAGCCCATCAGGCCTTGGGGTGCAACGACCACCACCAACACAATCAATGTGCCCATCCACAACTGCCAATGTTTGCCCAAATCGAACTCGCCCACTTTGGGCAGGTCTTTGAAAAAGTGCAGGAATAGCTCAAAGCCAAAAGCACCGATCAAGGCCCCCGCCACATTGCCCATGCCACCCAAAATCACCATCATGATGGCGTGGGCGCTCATGTGAAAGCCCATCAACTCAGGGTTGACATAGCCCGACTGCGCAGCCCACAAATAGCCCGCCAACCCGGCCAATGCACCCGCCAAGGTGAAGGCGGTGAGCTTGTAGCTGAAGCTGGCATAGCCCAAGGCCTGGGTGCGGTGTTCGTTCAAACGAATGCCGTTGAGCGTTCTACCGAAAGGGCTCCACAAAAGGCGGCGCAAAAACGCATAGGTCAGCACCAAGCAGGCCAAGGTGAAGAAATACATCACCTGCTTATTCTCAAAGTCCAAGCCCAAAGCGGCAGGGCGCACATTGACGTACAGGCCGTCAGAGCCACCCAAAGCCTTGTTGTCAAAAAACAGGAAATACACCATTTGTGCAAACGCCATGGTGACCATGATGAAGTAAATGCCTTGGGTGCGGACCACAAAAAAACCGATGGTCAAAGCCAGCAAGGCTGACGCCAAGACAGCCAAAGGCAAGCTGGTCAGCCAGCTGGCCCCTGCATCGGCGGGGGACAAAAAAGCCAAGACATAGCCAGCCACCCCAAAATAAGCCGCATGCCCCAAGGACACCAAACCGGTGATGCCTTGCAGCAAATCCAAGCTCATGGCAAAGATGGCCAAGATCATCATGCGTGTGACCATCTGGGTGTAGAAGTCTTGTCCGGCAAATGGAAAGGCCAGCAAAGCGATCAAGCCCAAGACCAGCAAGAGGTGCACGCTGCGCGGCAGTGTTTCCAAGTGTCCTTGTGGCGTACTCATTGTTTGAACAAGCCTTCTGGTTTGTAAAGCAGCACCAAGGCCATCAACACATACACCAACATGCTGGCAAATTGCGGCAACAACACCTTGCCAAAGGTGTCTACCAAACCGACCAACAAGGCGGCGGTGAGTGCGCCACGCACCGACCCAATGCCACCAATGACCACCACCACAAAGCACATGATCAGCACTTGTGAACCCATGTGCGGGTAGACGCTGGAGAGCGGGGCAATCAGCATGCCGCCCAAGGCAGCCAACGCCACACCCATGGCAAACACCAGCGAGTGCAAGCGAACAATGTTGATGCCCAAGGCTTGCGCCATGTCACTGTTGAAGGCGCCTGCGCGGATTTTCATGCCCAGCTTGGTTTTGCTGATGAGCAGCCACAAGCCCAACGCCAAGGCGGTACAAATCGCCAACATGAACAAGCGGTAAGCGGGGTAGGACAGGGTGTCGGTCAGTTGTAACGACCAATCCAACGCGGCAGGCACGCCCACACTGTGAACATCGTCTCCCCACAGCATGGAGCGCAGTTCTTCAAAAATATAGATCAGGCCAAAGGTGAGCAAGACTTGGTCTAGGTGGCTTCGGTGGTAAAAGTGGCGAAAGAGTAATTTTTCCAGCAACCAGCCGAAAGCCACACTCAATACGGTGCCCGCCGCAATGGCCAAAGCCAGGTTGTCCCAAGCGCCAGACAAGGCATAAGCCAGATAGGCGCCCAGCATGTAAAAACTGCCATGCGCCAAATTGACCACGCCCATGATGCCAAAAATCAAGGTCAGACCCGCTGCCAACAAAAACAGCAGCAGACCGTATTGAACGCTGTTGAGCAGTTGAATAAAGAAGTTAACGAGATCCATCAGACCAGCTTGCAACCAGCACCTGAATCGGAGAGGGCTTTGGCTGCCACACCCAACACCTTGTTTTCTTTGCCTTGCACCACACGCAAGTACATGTCTTGCACAGGGTTATGGGCTTTGCTCATGGTCCATTTGCCGCGTGGGCTGTCAATCACAGCGCCTTCCATGGCGGCATACAAAGCCTTTTTATTCGACAAATCACCATTGACGGCCGCGGCACCCTGCAACAACAACAAACCCGCGTCATAGCCTTGCACCGCAAAAACGTCGGGCTGCATTTTGTAGGTTTTGGCATAGGCCAAACGAAACGCGTCGTTGCGCTTGCTTTGCAAGGAAGTGCTGTAGTGCAGTGTGGTCATGATGCCTTGGGCGGATGGCGCTAACTCGTCGTCTAGCAAGCCTTCTGTGAGGAAGCCAGAGCCATACAAAGGGATCTTGCCTTTCAAACCAGCTGCTGCGTAATCACGGATGAACTTGGCGGCACCCCCGCCTGAGAAGAAACACGCCACGGCATCGGGTTTGATGGAAGCGATTTCGGTCAGCAGCGCTTGGAACTCCACATTGGGAAAAGGCAGCCCCAGCTCTTTGACGATGGTGCCGCCAGCAGCTGTGTAGCCCTCTTTGAAACTTTCGCCAGCTTCGTCACCCGCCGCGTATTTCCAAGTAATCCACACTGCTTTTTTGTGCCCTTTTTCCACCATGACTTTGCCCAACGCTTGGGTAGGTTGGCCATTGGTGAAGGAGGTGCGAAATACATTGGGCGCGCACAAGGCACGGGTGGCTGCATGCATGCCTGCATTCGGAATGATGTTGAGCACACCGGTTTCACGCGCAACTTTGTGGATACCCATTTGTACGCCAGAGTGAACTGTGCCAATCAGCACATCGACTTTGTCGCGTTGCACCAGTTTGTTGGCGTTTTCCACACCTTTGGAAGGCTCGGACTCATCGTCCACCTTGAAGAACTCCACCTCACGGCCACCGACTTTGCCACCTGCTTCTTGCAAGGCCATGCGAAAGCCGTTGTCAATGGCCACACCCAGCTGGGTAAACGTGCCGGTGTAGGGCAGCATCAGACCTATGCGCAGCTTGCTGTTTTGTGCTCGCGCAGGCATCCAAAGTCCAGAACTTGCTGCACCAACGATGGCTGCAGTGCTTGTCAATAGTTGCCGGCGATTGGTCATGATGTTCCCTTGGTCAGATGATTTATTTTGAAATGGCACGCAGTTTAAAGCGTTGAATTTTGCCTGTGGCGGTCTTGGGCAATTCGGCGACAAACTCTACCCAGCGCGGGTATTTGTAGGGTGCCAGATGCGATTTGACATGCTGCTTTAATTCATCGGCCGTCAATGCATGCCCCGGTTTGTTCACCACAAATGCTTTTGGCTTGGTCAAACCCTGTTCGTCTTCCACCCCGATGACTGCCGCCTCTAAGACCCCGGGGTGCGTCATCAGCGAGGCTTCGACTTCAAAGGGCGACACATAAATTCCGCCCACCTTCAACATATCGTCGCTGCGACCGCCATAGGTGTAGTAGCCATCTTCATCGCAGCTGTATTTGTCGCCGCTGCGCGTCCACTCACCTGCAAAGGTGTGCTTGGTTTTTTCGCGGTTGTTCCAGTACATGATGGCAGAGGTGGGGCCTTGAATTTGCAACTCGCCCAACTCGCCCACCGCGCAAAGATGTCCTTCGTCATTGACCAAGCGCAAAGCGTAGCCAGGCACCACTTCGCCGGTGGTGCCATAGCGAATACGGCCGGGGCGGTTGGATAAAAAGATGTGCAGCATTTCGGTCGAACCAATGCCGTCCAAAATATCGACGCCAAACTCGGCTTGCCAGCGCTTGCCAATCTCGGCGGGCAAGGCTTCACCTGCACTGGTACAGACGCGTAAATTCAAGTCTTGGGCCCTAGGGCGTTCGGCATCTGCCAGCAAACTGGCAAACAGGGTGGGAACGCCATAAAACACCGTAGGCCGATGGGTCTTGAGCAAATGAAACACATCTGTGGGTGTAGCGCGTTTGCCCAGCAGAACCGTGGTGGCACCTTGCGCCAGTGGGAAGCTGAGGGCATTGCCTAGGCCGTAAGCGAAGAACAATTTGGCAGCAGAAAACACCACATCGTTTTCTTGCAAGCCAAGTACACCTTGGCCATACAAATACGCTGTTTGAATGATGTGGCTGTGCAAATGCAGCGTTCCTTTGGGCGAACCGGTGGAGCCGCTGGAGTACAACCAAAAACACACATCATCTGCCAAGGTGGTTGCGGCATTTTGCAAACGCTGGGCATCTCGAATCACTTGGGCAATGCTTTTGGCATGTGCTGGTGGAACATCAGAATCGATGAACACCTGCTTACACGCTGGGGCGGTGTGCAGGATGTCGGCAAACTGTGGCCACAAGGCTTCAGAAACCACTAAGCCATGGGCTCTGGAGTCTTGCAGCATGAAGGCATAGTCTTTGGGTGTGAGCAAGGTGTTGACTGCCACCGGCACCACACCAGCCAAGATGCAGCCCAAGAACACCACCGGCCAACGCAATCCATCGTGCATACACAGCAAGACACGTTGCTCTTGCTGAAAACCAGCCTCATGCAAACCTTGGGCAAAACGGTGGGCTTGATCTTCTAGCTGGCCGTAGCTCAGTGTCTCGCCAGTCGTCGCATCGATATAGGCCGTTTTGTCAGAACGTGTTGCATGTCGCGAGAGCAAATCAAGCGCTGCGTTGTAGAACTTTGGGATGACCGCAGCGCTTGGGCTTGCGTTAACGGACAAATGATCAGACATATGTGCATATTATTGCTTAGCATGAGATGCAACAAAATGCATATTTCAGGAGAGATCGAGAGCGGACACTTTGTGTGGGTAGAATAGACCTCATCGGGGTGTAGCGCAGTCTGGTAGCGCATCTGGTTTGGGACCAGAGGGTCGTAGGTTCGAATCCTATCGCCCCGACCACACAAAAAAAGGCCCCTGCTGGGGCCTTTTTTCTTGCATTCTGACCGTAGCTCAGTTGGATAGAGCAACAGCCTTCTAAGCTGTGGGTCGGGGGTTCGATCCCCTCCGGTCAGGCCAATTTGGCATTCTTCAATCAGTGCTTGTCTTTGGATTTTTCTTTGGCCGCTTTGTCAAAGAAATGGTGCCAGCATTCTTCTTTGGCCAATATTTTGCTTTTGTTATCTAAGCAGTAGGTGCGGCGAATTTTCCGCTCTTGGTCGGTGATGAAATAACTGCGGTACAGGGTTTTATCCAACACATACATGATGACGGTACGTGACTGTGGGCAAGAGTCGCCCAATATGCAGCTTCGCATGACATTGGAGTTGACATACAACTCGACAGACACAATGGGCAATTTTTTGCCATGGTTCGTTGCCACCAAGCGCACCGCACAGGTGGAGCCGGTGACTTTGTCCAAGCCGTCTTTGGCTGCCAGCATATTGGCTTCTTCAGCCATTTGTTGGCGGAACCACTCACCAATCACGCCGCGACACACAAAATACTCTTCTCCTTCAGTTTTATGGAAGGGCTCGATATAGGGGCGACGTTTGGAATCAAAGTAAAAAAGCGGCTCTTGACCTTCAAAGGTACGGGTCGGTTTATCGGCCTTGGCGCCCCCTTTTTCGTCCTTGGCTGGCTCGCCCTTCGCATCAGCAGGCTTTGGGGGCGGGTCATTGGCCCAAGCAGGGGCTAGCCACAAGCACTGCAGGCCCAACAAGACGGATAAAACTGAAAAGCGCAAGGTATTCATAGCTCAAAAAAAGAGGTGACCTCTGTTAATCGACCAAAGAAACAAAGTCTTGAGGCGGTTCACGCTCATTCGATGGTGTAGCAGGTGGAATTGCGGTGCCATTTACCCGTATCGGTAACGCAGTGCTGGAAAATTTCTTTGGAATTGGTATTAGATAAGAAGTAGGAGCGCATCAAAGATTTGTTGATGGGCACAAAGTTCACGGTGCGGAAGATAGGGCAAAAATCGCCACGCACACATTTGTCAAACTCTTTGCGGGTTTCAAACAATTGCACCCCGATACGCCCTGGGGTCAGGCTTTTTTCTGTGCCATAGGTCACGATGCAGTGTTCAGGATCGACAAAAGCCAAATCAGCCAGTTCGTTGAAATAATTCATCTCCGCCACAATCAACTCTCGAAACCAAGGCGCAACGATGCCTTTGCATTCGTAGTAATCCATCTTGTCTTTGTAGTGAACAACCTCACCCAAGGGGCGGTTGGTGGTGTCAAGCAACACCATGGGCTCTTTGCCAGAATTGGGTGGCCTGGCTTTAGCGGCCCTGGGCGCTTCGGCAAGGCCTTCTTGGCTTTGCGAGCCTTCATTCATCACCGCTTGCACCCGCCGATCAAATGTCTCGGGGTCACCTTTGCTATCCGTGCGTTTTTCAGGAATGGGTTTGAATTTGGGTTCTGCCACAGGCTTGGAGTCCGAACAAGCGCTCAGAACAAAAACAAACGCCAGCAAAGCTGCAAAGGAAGAGGAGAAAAATGGGCGCATGGTCAAACAGCTAGGACGGAGTTGATAGCTATTATCAACTCTCGCCTGTTGGCTGCTTAGCGCTTCTCGTATTGGGTCTTGCCAAACAGGGTTTCCATGGCTTTTTTATCGTCTTGCAGGGGTTTGCGCAAATCGGCCAACACCGCGCAACCACGTTGCACCGCTGGACGTGCTCCGATGATGTCAAACCATTCCTTGAGGCGAGGGTAATCTGCCCAATCGATGCCTTGGTGTGCCCAACTGCGCACCCAAGGAAAGATGGCGATATCGGCGATGCTGTAGCTTTTGCCAGCGATATAGCGGTGATGCGCCAGTTGCCGGTCCATGACGCCATACAAACGCCGCGCTTCATTCGTGTAGCGCTCAATGCCATAGGGCACTTTTTCTGGGGCGTAAATGCGAAAGTGGTGGGCTTGACCCAGCATGGGACCCACGCCGCCCATTTGGAACATCAACCATTGCAGCACTTCATATTTGCCGCGGTCACTGCTGGGCATGAATTTGCCTGTTT
>JAIXYA010000141.1 GCA_027490485.1 Comamonadaceae bacterium | reverse complement strand
GGCAGACTCCCTTGGAAAACCGACTCTATATATAGAGGTGTATGCACCAAGGCCAGTTCGCCCTCAGTGGCTGCATCCGCCAAGTGCAAGCCCAGCTGCGGCATCTCAGCCGCCAACCGTTGGCGCAAAAGCTCGTATTTGCCCATGGGAAACCGATGGCCGTCTGGCAAGGTTTGCACATGGGTGGCAGCGTAAAAAAGCTTCATTTACCAAGGATTGTGCGGGAAAACGCCCCAAAAGCCCGAAAAGACTGGATTTGCGCCAGATCAAAAGGGTTTAGAAAAAACCGCTTTTTTTGTTGCATTGCAACAAAAAACACTTGATTTGACCAGTATTGACCCTATACTTCTATCTATGCTGCGCCGCAACAAAAATAAAACGCAGTGAACAGGTATCCCTACTTAACTTCTTCAAAGGAAAACACCATGATGACCGCAGAACAAATGATTGCCGCCAACAAAGCCAGCATTGACACCCTTTTCGGCCTGAGCCACCAAGCTTTCGCAGGCGTTGAAAAATTGGTTGAACTCAATATGGCCGCTGCCAAAGCCGCTATGACTGACAACCAAAACCACGTCCACGCCCTGATGAGCGTCAAAGACGTACAAGAACTGATGGCTTTGCAAGCCGGTTACCTCCAACCTTTGAGCGAAAAAGCAGTTTCTTTCAGCCGCCACATGTATGAAATCGCCACCAGCACTGGCAGCGAATTCACCAAGGCCATGGAAGACAAAGCTGCTGAAACACAAAAGGCTGTCAGCAACTTGGTTGACTCTGCTGTGAAAAACGCACCTGCTGGTTCTGAAACGGCTGTTGCCATGGTCAAAAGCGCCATCGCTGCCAGCCAAAGCGCTATCGAAAGCGTTCAAAAAGCGGTGAAACAAGCCACCGAAGCTGCTGAGTCCAATATGCACGCCATGGCAGCTTCTGCTGTTGCGACTGCTGCGCCCAAGGCTACACGTAAGCGTTAATTTGCTTTAGGGATCGCTTCGTCGCTTCGCTCCTCGCGATGACGAACTGACACAAAGGCTCCTTTCGAGGAGCCTTTTTTATTTGGCGAGTGCCGCTTTAAGCGCGGGCAAGGCCAGCCTCATGGCCGCTCGGCCTGCTTCTATGCTTTTCTTGCGGGCTGCAAACTCGGTGCTGCCCACATCTGGCATCACAGGACGCACCACCACCTCGGCTTGCGTCATTTCCAACTGACTGATGCTTTTGCCCATGATGCTGAAGGTTTGCAAAAGCACTTTCAGCATATCGCTGGTTTTGGCGTCTTCAGGGCGGCTGGAAATGTCCACGGCAATGACAATGTCTGCGCCCATTTGACGGGCGTAACGCACCGGCACGGGCGACACCAAACCACCGTCCACATAGTCTTTGTTACCAATGCGCACAGGTTCAAACACCGAAGGAACAGCGCTGGACGCACGCACAGCTGTGGAAATATCGCCGCGCCTAAACAAAATGCCATCCCCGGTTTGCAAATCGGTGGCGACTATCCCCAAGGGCATCTTCACATCTTCGATACGCAAGCCATTGAGTTGGGAATTGATATAGCGCCCCAAAGCCTCGCCGCGCAACATGCCACGGCTTAAAAAGGGCACCGTCCAATCGGTGAGTTGCGTCTCGTCCATGCTGTCGGCCAACCACTGCAGCTGTGCACCCGTCTTGCCACTGGCGTAAAAAGCAGCCACCACGCTGCCGGCCGAGGTGCCCACCACCATGTCGGGTTTGATGCCGTTTTCCTCCAAGACCTGAATCACCCCAATGTGCGCAAAACCCCGCGCCGCGCCACCGCCCAAGGCCAGCCCCAATTTGGGCACCTTTTTGGGCGCAGGCACTTGGGGCGTCTCAGCGGGTGTGACCACCTCAGGGGGCTTGACGGTGGTACAAGCAGCCAAGGCCATCAGCAAGGCAGCCAAACCGAATTGGCCAAAGCGGCGACGAGAAACTGTGTAGGTATGCATTCGCCGATTGTCGCCCAGCAGGCACTGCGATAATCACAGGCTTACTTCTTTTAGACCGTGTTGAAAGGCAATTCATGCAAATCAAAGGCAATGTATTTATCGTGACCGGCGGCGCGTCCGGTTTGGGCGAAGGCACAGCAAAGCTGCTGAGCCTTGCTGGCGGCAAAGTCGTCATCGCTGACATGCAAGACGAAAAAGGCCAAGCCATCGCCGCCGAATTGGGTGGTGTGTTCATGCATTGCGACGTTTCCAACGAAGAGCAAGCCGCCGCAGTGGTTGCCAAAGCGCAAAGCTTGGGCAAACTCAGCGGCCTGATCAACTGCGCAGGCATCGCCACCGCAGAACGCACCGTTGGCAAAACCGGCCCGCATTTGCTGGCAGGCTTTCAGCGCACCATCAACATCAACCTGGTCGGCAGCTTCAACATGATTCGCTTGAGCGCTCAGGCCATGAGCACCAATGAACCAGAAGCCACTGGCGAGCGTGGCGTGTTGATTTCCACCGCCTCTGTCGCCGCCTATGACGGTCAAATTGGTCAAGCGGCTTACTCGGCGTCCAAAGGCGGCATCGTGGGCATGACTTTGCCTATCGCCCGTGACTTGTCCAAGCTTGGCATTCGCAATATGACCATCGCCCCCGGCATCTTTGGAACCCCCATGATGTTCTCCATGCCCAAAGAGGTGCAAGAAGCCTTGGCCGCTGGTGTGCCCTTCCCCTCGCGTTTAGGCACGCCCATGGATTACGCCAAATTGGTGATGCACATTTTGGACAACGACATGCTCAATGGTGAGGTCATCCGCCTTGATGGTGCGATTCGCCTGCCTCCCAAGTAAGTGCCATACGCAGTAAGGGGATTCGCACTCACGCTGTGCTTGCTCGCTACCGCAGCGCAAGCCCAGCTGAATTACCGCATCCCCGATTTCCCCGAGGCAGCCAGCGGCTACCAGGCCAAACCGGGCTGGCACCTCAAACAACGCGGCGTGGCCGCCGCCAACCCTTTGGCCAGCGATGCGGGCTACCAAGTGCTGCAAGCCGGTGGCACAGCGGTGGACGCTGCCATCGCGGTGCAAATGGTGCTGACCTTGGTCGAGCCGCAGTCCAGTGGCATCGGTGGTGGTGCTTTTTTGCTGCACCATGACAGCGAGCATTTGCAAGTCTTTGACGGACGCGAAACCGCCCCCTCTAAAGCCACAGAACGTTTGTTTTGGCTGGAAGGCAAACCCATGGCGTTCAACGATGCCGTGGTGGGCGGCAGATCAGTGGGTGTGCCAGGCTTGCTGCGCATGTTGGAAAACGCGCATCAGCAACACGGCTCGCTCCCGTGGGGCCAACTGTTTGAACCCG
>JAIXYA010000271.1 GCA_027490485.1 Comamonadaceae bacterium | reverse complement strand
GGACCCACGCCGCCCATTTGGAACATCAGCCATTGCAGCACCTCATATTTGCCACGGTCGCTGCTGGGCATGAATTTGCCTGTTTTGGCAGCTAAGTACACCAAAATAGCACCCGACTCGAACAAGCTGATGGGCTTGCCGTCCGGTCCGTGGGGGTCGACCAAGGCGGGAATCTTGTTGTTTGGGCTGATGGTCAAAAACTCAGGCGTGAACTGCTCGCCTTGTCCGATATGTATGGGGTGAGCCAGCCAGTCCCGACCCAGCGCAAAACCACACTCCTCGAGCATGACGTGAACTTTGTGCCCATTGGGGGTAGGCCATGTGTAGACATCGATCATGGGGTTTTGCGCTTTCATGGCTTAGGAGCCGCGGGTAACTGGCATTTCAACCTCTTGCGGCAAAGTGGCGATGTGGCGGGCCAATTCCAGCTTGGCAATCGAGTTGCGATGCACCTCGTCAGGGCCATCGGCCAAACGCAAAGTGCGTTGATTGGCATAAGCATAGGCCAAGGGGAAATCGTCGCTGACGCCGCCGCCGCCATGGGCTTGGATCGCCCAATCGATGATTTGCGTGGCCATCACAGGCGCAATCACCTTGATCATGGCGATCTCGGTTTTGGCGATCTTGTTGCCCACGGTGTCCATCATGTAGGCGGCCTTGAGGGTCAACAAACGGGCTTGTTCGATCATGATCCGAGACTCGGCAATGCGCTCATGCCACACGCCTTGGGCGGAGATGAGCTTGCCAAAGGCGGTGCGGCTGTTGAGGCGTTTGCACATTAACTCCAAGGCACGCTCGGCGCAGCCAATGGTGCGCATGCAGTGGTGAATGCGCCCTGGGCCTAAGCGGCCTTGAGCGATTTCAAAGCCTCGGCCTTCGCCCAAGAGCAAATTGCCCGCTGGTACGCGAACATTTTTCAGCAACACTTCCATGTGACCATGGGGTGCGTCGTCATAGCCGAAGACGGTCAAAGGGCGCAAAATTTCCACGCCGGGGGAATTGGCAGGCACCACGATCATGCTCTGCTGAGAGTGGCGGGGTGCATCGGGGTCGGTTTTGCCCATGACGATATAAACCTGACAACGGGGGTCACCCGCACCAGACGACCACCATTTGCGGCCATTGATCACGTAATGGTCGCCATCGCGGCGGATACTGCACTCGATATTGGTGGCGTCGGATGAAGCCACATCGGGTTCGGTCATCAAAAACGCAGAACGGATCTCGCCGCGCAGCAAAGGCTCTAGCCACTGGTCTTTCAGGGACTCGCTGGCATAGCGCTCAAAAGTTTCCATATTGCCGGTGTCAGGCGCGGAGCAGTTGAACACCTCGGCGGCAAACGGTACACGGCCCATGATTTCGCACATCGGTGCGTATTCCAAGTTGCTCAAACCTTCGGGTGCCCGCTTGGAATGGGGCAAAAACAGGTTCCACAAACCGGCTTTGCGGGCCAAAGGCTTGAGTTCCTCGACGATTTTGGTGGGAATCCAGGCGTTGCCAGCGGCGCGGTTGGCGGCAATTTCGGCAAAAAAGCGAGCCTCGTTGGGGTAAATATGCTCGTCCATGAAAGCGAGCAAACGCGCTTGCATGGTTTTGACTTTGTCGGTGTAGTCGAAATTCATCAGGAGTCTCCGTTGGTTTAATGGTGTCGAAAATCAAGAACCGCTGCGTTGGGCAAACAGCCAAGCCAACTCAGCCATGGGACGTGCGCCCGCACCCGAGGCCTTGGCCTGAGCGCTGGACGCCGTGCCGTCTTCCACCCGCTTGGCAATGCCTTGCAAGATGGCGGCGATGCGGAACATGTTGTAAGCGAGGTAAAAATTCCAATCGGGCTTGAGGGCTTCAAGCGTGGTTAGGCCGCTGCGCTGGCAATACAGGTCGATGTACTCGTCTTCCAGGGGAATGCCCAAGGCTGCATGGTCCAAGCCACCAATGCCTCTGAAACTGCCCGGTGGGATATGCCACGACATGCAGTGGTAGCTGAAGTCGGCCAAGGGGTGGCCAAGTGTGGACAACTCCCAGTCCAAAACCGCCAATACACGCGGCTCGGTGGGGTGAAAAATCAGGTTGTCGAGCCGGAAGTCGCCATGCACGATACAGGTGTGGTCGGCACGGGCGCTGGCAGGCATGTGGGCGGGCAGCCATTCCATCAATTTGTCCATCTCGGGGATGGGCTGGGTGACCGAGGCGATGTACTGCTTGCTCCAGCGGCCAATTTGTCGGTCAAAGTAGTTGCCGGGCTTGCCAAAACTGCCCAAACCTTGCTCTACATGGTTCACCGCATGCAAAGCGGCAATGACGCGGTTCATTTCCAAGTAAATCTCGCGACGCTGTGGCGCGGTCATGCCCGGCAGTGCTTGGTCCCACAACACCCGCCCTTGCACAAACTCCATCACGTAAAAAGCGCGGCCGATGACCGACTCGTCTTCGCACAGCACATGCATTTGCGCCACAGGCACGTCGGTGCCTTGCAAGCCGCTCATGACCGCATACTCGCGTTCAATCGCGTGGGCCGAGGGCAGCAACTTGGCGACAGGGCCTGGCTTGGCCCGCATCACATAGCTTTTGCTGGGCGTATTCAGTTTGTAGGTGGGATTGGATTGCCCACCTTTGAACATCTCAACTTCCAAGGGGCCGGCAAAACCAGGCATATGGGCTTGCAACCACTGCGTCAGTGCGTGGGTGTCGAAGCGGTGGGCATCGCTGACCTCACGGGTACCTACAAAATTATCAAATTGGCTCATAGGTTTATTCCGAAGCGCTGATGCGCAACAAGGCTTCGCGGTCGCGCACCACCAAACCACCTGGCTCTATGCGCAATATCTCCTCGCGCTCCATGGCCTTCAATTCTTGGTTCACCCGTTGGCGCGACGCACCCAGCAGTTGCGCCAATTCCTCTTGCGCCAAATGCAGCCCGATGCGGGTTTCGCTGCCGTGGTGCAGCGAAGGCACCCCGTAGCTGCGTGCCAAATGCAGCAGTTGCTTGGCCAGGCGTGAACGCAGGGGCAGGGTGTTGAGGTCCTCGACCAAGCCAAACAGCTGGCGAATACGCCTGGCTTGCAGTCGCAGCATGGCGTCGTACAGCTCGACATGGGCGGCCAGTATTTTGTGGAAATCGGCTTTGGCCACGCACAAAATCGTGGTCTCCCCGTGGGCATACACATCGTGGGTGCGTGTGTCGCCGTCCAAAATCGCCACATCGCCGAACCAAATCCCGGGCTCCACATAGGTGAAGGTGATTTGCTTGCCCGACAGCGAGGTGCTGCTGACCCGCACCGCGCCCTTGGCGCAGGCCATCCACTCCTCGGGCGGGTCGCCACGGGCGGAGATCAAATCGCCATCTTTGAGTCGTTTGACGTAAGCGCATCGAAGTATGTCGTGCCGAAGTGAGGGTGAAAGAGAGGAGAACCAGCGACCTGTGTTGATCGCCTCGCGTTCCTCAATGGTAAGGATAGGGTCGTCCATGAACTGTCTTTTCGGTGACCGAGTGGTGGAAATTTGTCGCCGACGAGACCGTCGGCAACAACGCTAGGGTTTGTAGTGAGGGGTTTGTTTGTCCAAAAACGCTTGAATACCGATGCCAGCGTTGACATGGTTGAGGTTTTTCAAAAAATGCTGCTTTTCAGTGTGCATATGGGCAAAGACATCGTGGCCGCAAGCCGCTTCTGTCAATTCTTTGATGCTTGCCAAGGCGTTTGGTGCTCTTTGGTTGAGTTTTTCCGCCAAGGCCAAGGCTTGGGGCAAGGCTTCACCGGCAGGCGCAATGTGGTTGATCAGTCCGGCATCCGCCAGTCGTTGTGCAGGAATACGCTCGCCCAACAACATGAATTGATTGACCAAGGCCCTTGGCAAGGCGCGGCTTAAAAACCAGCTGCCACCACCATCAGGTGACAAGCCTACCGAGGTATAGGCCATCACAAATTGGCTGTCAGCTGCGGCGACAACCAGGTCACACGCCAAAACCAAAGAAAACCCAGCGCCAGCAGCTGCGCCTTCCACCGCTGCGATGACGGGTTTGGGAAAGGTTCGTATGGCTTCTATCCAACTGTGCAAAGCGTCAATGCCCAAGGCTTGCTGCTCTGGCGGGGCCGCGCGGTTGTTCAGGATGCGGTTCAAGTTGCCACCCGCACAAAAGTGTTTGCCTTCGCCGGTCAAGATAACGCTTCGCACATCGGGGTTGGTTTCCGCCACGTTCAAAGCTTCCACACCAGCGCTGTACATGACGGGGTCTAGCGCATTTCGATGCTCGGGGTTGGAGAGGGTCAAGACCAAGGTTTGTCCTTGGCTGTGGCTTTTGAGTTGGGCTGTCATGGTTAAAAAGAGAGATGGCTCAAGCTTAAACCCAGCGCACCACGTCGGCGCAGCCATGGGCTGGGACGGTAACGCGGGTCACCATAGACAGTTTGCAAGTTAAAAAGCACTTCCAGCAAATTGTCAGCGC
This sequence comes from Comamonadaceae bacterium, assembly GCA_027490485.1. GTDB lineage: Bacteria > Pseudomonadota > Gammaproteobacteria > Burkholderiales > Burkholderiaceae_C > Limnohabitans. The sequence continues at coordinate 159 of JAIXYA010000271.1, read as the reverse complement.
CTAGGCGGTCACCCAAAGCCAAGGGGCCCATGGGATAGCCCAAGCCCAGTGTGACTGCGGTATCCAAGTCGGCAGGGCTGCAAATGCCTTGCTGACACATATCGCTGGCGATGTTGACGATGGTGGCGACCACGCGCTGGGTAATAAAGCCGCCGCTGT
>JAIXYA010000047.1 GCA_027490485.1 Comamonadaceae bacterium | reverse complement strand
GTTCATCATTGATTTGAATTTGCCGGGTGAGGGTGGTCTGAGCTTGTGCAAAAGGCTGCGTGAGTCTTTGCCAAATGCAGGCATCGTGATCATGACTGCCCGAGTTGCTTTGCATGACCGATTGGCAGGTTACAGCCATGGTGGTGCAGATTTTTACTTGACCAAACCCATCTCGCCTGACGAGTTGGTTTTGGTGTTGCAAAACTTAGGCAAGCGAGTGAAAAAGCAGGACTTTGACAACAGCTGGAGCCTGAGTCTGAGGGACCGTTTGCTGACAGGCCCCCAAGAGGGACAAAAGTTACGCTTAACCAACCGAGAGAAAGTGTTGCTGGTGTCCTTGAGTCATGCCAAAGAACATATTTTGGAGTCAGGCGCTCTGTGTGATTTATTTTCTCGCGAAGATGACGAGGATGGCATGACTAAACATGCTTTGGAAGAGTTGATTGCCCGCTTACGCAAGAAATTCAAAACGGTGCAGCAAGCCGATGCCGAGCCTGCAATCAAGTCGGTCTGGGGCGTGGGTTACCAGTTGTGCGTGCCCATCAGCTTGGTGTACTAGGCACGCACTGTGGCTTGATCAGCGGTTGACCAACTTGGCTGGAACCATCAAGGTAATTGCGGCACCGATCACCAAAGCGGCTGCCAGCATGTACATGCCTGAATCGGTGGATGAGGTGAGTTGCTTGAGCCAGCCCACCAAATACGGCGCCAAAAAGCCTGCCAAGTTGGCAATGGAGTTGATGGCTGCAATACCCGCAGCAGCACCGGCACCCACCAAGAACGCGGTGGGCAAGCTCCAAAACAAGGGAATGGCAGACACGATACCCATGCAGGCCAGTATGAGTGCTGCAAATGACAGGTAGTGGTTGCCAGACAAAAGCACTGACAAAATCAAGCCTGTAGAGCCCATCAGCATGGGGATGACCACGTGCCAGCGGCGCTCACGCATCTTGTCTGCACTGCGAGCAAACAGCAGCATGGAAAAAACCGCTGCAATCCATGGCAAAGAAGAGAGCATGCCAATTTCGAAATTGTCAGTGACACCCATGCCTTTGATGATGGTGGGTAGCCAAAAACTCACACCATACAAACTCATGGCCATGGTGAAGTAAATGGCGCTCATGGTCCACATGCGGCCGCTTTTAAAGACCTGCATCATGGGCACATGTTCTTTGTCACTTTCTTCTTCTTGAATGCGCTTTTGCAACATATCGCGCTCTTCATCTTTCAACCACTTGGCGCTGGTGATGCGATCATCTAAATAGAAATACACCACCACACCAATGATCACAGAGGGAATAGCTTCGAGCAAAAACATCCATTGCCAGCCGTGTAAGCCGCTTACCTGATCCCAGCTTTTCAGGATCCAGCCAGACAAAGGGCCGCCAATCACGCCTGCCAAAGGGATGCCTGTCATGAACATGGACACAATGCGGGCACGACGGTGAGAGGGATACCAGTAGGTAAGGTACAAAATAATGCCAGGGAAAAAACCGGCTTCAGCCAGTCCCAGTAAAAAGCGCATGACATAAAACTGTGTTTCAGTTTGAACAAACATCATGCCGCCAGAAATAATGCCCCAAGTCACCATGATGCGGGCTATCCATACACGGGCACCCACTCTGTGCAAGATGATGTTGCTGGGAACTTCAAAGAAGAAATAGCCAATGAAAAACATGCCTGCACCCAAGCCATAGACAGTGTCAGAAAACCCCAAATCACCCGCCATTTGCAACTTGGCAAAACCCACATTGACACGGTCTAAATAAGCAACGATGTAACAAAGCAGCAGCAGGGGGATGAGTCGCCAAGTGACTTTGAGGTAGGTGGCTTCTTCAAAGGGGGTAGAGGGGGGTAGTGCAGTATTCATGCATAAACCTTTGTGCTGAAGCAGCAAAGGGCTGACCTTAGCATAGGGAATATGGCCCACCCGGTTTTAAGTCGTTTTGTGGTTCAGTTGCGAGGGTAACTACCGAGATTTTGACTGGTATAACCCTAGAGATATTTATCTTTGTGTGATCTTATGCATTTGCTTTCATTGGCTGCTCGTTACTGTTTCAGTTTGATTTTTTTGCTGACCTTGTCCCCCCTATGGGCGGGGGAGTTACTTAAAGAGGACATCGACAAAATCTTTGCAGATACTTTTGTGGTGGGCGAAATGCAGACAGGCATGCCGCTGTACCCCTTGTTCAGCAAAAGCCTGCAGATGCCAGACGCTAAACCAGAACTCAAAGGCTATGTGTTTGAGTCTGTGGATTTTGAACCAGTACGTGGTTATGGTGGTAAGCCCATCAATATTTTGGTGGCCATGGACACAGAAGGTCGGTTCATGGCGTCGCGACTGATCAGCCACCGCGAGCCTATTTTTCGATCCGAGGCAGGCATTGCCAAGCTGACGAAGTTTGCCAAGCAATACGAGGGCTTGACAGTTAGCCACAAGATTGAAATCTTTGGTCATTTGGCAACTGCCCGCAGAGATGATCAATACGCTGCATTGTTTGGTGTGCAAGCTGGTACGGTGAGTGCAAAGGCGATTGACCGCACCATCGTCACCTCTGCGGCCTCGGTGGCCTTGGCGCACCTAGAGGCGAGCAAGATGGGTCAAATCGCTGGTAGCAGCGCTTCGAGTTCGGTCAAGCGCAAAGCCGAGGATGATAATTTCAAGCCTTTAAGCTGGGACACCATGCGTTCGCGTGGCATGGTCAGTGAGTTCAGCCTTACCCGAGGTGAGATTGAGAAATTATTTGCAGGTACACGTGCTGCAGGTGCAGACAAAACAGCTGCGAGCAGACCCGATGAAGTGGCTTTGACATTTCATGCGGCGTTGGTCAGCTTGCCTTCGATAGGCCGTAATTTATTGGACGAAGATGGCTGGCGCTTATTGGGAGCCAACCGGCGTTTGTCGCAGGCCTTGATGGTGACCGAAAGTGGACCTCTTTACAAGAT
>JAIXYA010000095.1 GCA_027490485.1 Comamonadaceae bacterium | reverse complement strand
AAATAATTCACCAATTAGTGAATCCGAGGTTGTTTCGCAACGCTTAAATGAGATGAAGGAAGAAAGTGCCTTTATCTAAGCTGTTTTTTAAAGCAATGCATTCAAAAAATCTCACAATACCCTGTAATTTAACAATTAATTTACAAATCAACCAATTTTTTTTTTTTTTTTTTCAAAACAAGCATGTTGTGGCATCGAATCACCATTGGCATTTTAATCAGCTTTCTCCATGGCTGGGCTGCTGCACAAAGCTTTAATTTAGGGCAATTGATTCAATGGTCCATCGAGTCACACCCCAGCGTACGCGCCCAACTGTCCAATCAAAAGGCAGCACAAAGCGGCATTGAAACTGCCGAGTACCAAAGATACCCAACCCCACAACTCAGTTACGAGAGTGTCAAAAGAGACAGCGCCGATCCCAGTTATATCGGCAGCGATGGTGTCGCTACCGTTCGCATTACCCAACCCATCTTCACCGGCGGTCAATTCACTGCCCAACTAGACAAAGCCAAGGCCAACTTGCAGCTGAGCCAAGCCAGCGTGCGTGAAACACGCCAGCAAATTGCGCTCAAGGTGGTTCAAGCCTATTCCGATTGGAGCAGCGCGGAATTAAAAACACAATCCATCGAAAAAAGTTTGGCTATCCACCAAAAACTTTTGCAGCAAGCTAAGAACCGCATTGCCCAAGGGGCTTCTCCCCAAAGTGACCTTACTCTCGTTCAAGGCCGATTGGATGCAACTTCAGGCGAACTGTTTTCAGCCAAGTTGCAATCGGAACTGGCTATTCAGAAGTTGATTGAATTGACAGGCACCACCTTGAATGCAGCTCAACTCAAAGCTGATATGACAGGCCCGATACAACACACCCAACTCCTTGAATCATTGTTAGCCAATGCACAAATGCAGTCGCCTGAACTGCAAAAAGCCAAGGCGCAGGCACTGATTTCTCGTGCCAGTGCGCAAGAAAAAGCGGCCGCCTTGAAACCCGATATTTATTTAAGGGCGGAACGCCAATTCGGTAACTATTTTTCAACAGATACCAGCGCCAACACACGCATTTTTATTGGTGTCAACAGCAAATTTGGTCCTGGTCTATCTAGCTTTAGCCAAATAGATGCTGCCAAAGCGCAAGAAGATACCAGCGAATTCGAAATTCAATCGCAACAGCGGCTTATCCGCGAATTGGTGATGAATGATGTCAGTGCAATACGATCTATCTAGCAAAGAACGCAAGCGATTCAAGGTGCTTTATCAGCCTCCCAATCGGTGCTGGAGTCTTTTGAGCGGCAGTTCAATGCCGGGCGCAAGACTTGGCTTGACTTGATGACTGTGGCCAAAGATGTGGCCCAAAACGAGATGCAATTGGCTGAGCTGCGAGGTGCTGAATTGCAAACCAGCTGGCACCTGCATATTTTGACCATCAACAACTACTCTCAGATTCATTCAAAACCATGAGCATGATGCAATCACTGCCCGCCTGCCTGGTTCGCATTGCGCAATTGCAGCAAAACCCCATTGATCGCTCAGCCTTGTTGCAAGCCGTTGCTGATGTCAAACAACGCAAGCCCAAAAACGTTAAGCAAACTATCAACACACTTTCGAGCCTATTGTTGGTGCCGCAACCACGCTGGCTTCGCAAACCCGATCCTGCCAATATGCCCTTGTTGGCGCATAACCCTTTGTTGGGTTGGTTTGTGGTTCGCGGGCAAAACGCGCATCAAAAGTGGATCATTGAGACGTGGCTTGAGGATCAACAAAAATTTGTCGAATCAATCAACGACATGCCCACCCAAAAGAACAGCCAGTTGGTCAAGCTGTCTTTGTTAAAGCCGTTTGACTCGTCCACAAGTCCCGTATTCAGCCTCATCAAACAGCAGTTGTTCTCTCACCCTACGCGGTTGTTTGAAATCTTGCTGGCAACCACCGCCATCAATGTCTTGGTCTTGGGCACCTCGCTCTACAGCATGCAAATCTATAACCGCGTCATCCCTACCAATGCCATGCAAACCTTGACGGTGCTGACATTGGGCGTGCTGATGGCGCTGGTGGTGGAGTACTTGATGAAGCACGCAAGGTCTTCGCTTTACGATGTGTTGATTGACTCGGTTGACCAGCGTCTATCACGCAAAATCTTCATGCGCTTGTTGTCTATTCGCTTAGACCAATTGCCTTCCAGTGTGGGCAGTTTGGCCGCCCAAATGAATGCCTACCAAACGGTTCGCAGCTTTCTCACCACAGCCACCACCCATGCGCTGGTGGATGCGCCGTTTGTGATCATTTTTTTAGTGCTGATTGCTTTGATAGGTCATCCCTATTTGGTAGCCATTCCTGTGATGTTCTTTTTGGTGGCGCTTTTCAGTGGGATCTGGCATCGTAAAAATATCGAAAAATTGGCCAGCAGCGCCACACACTTAAGCAACTTTAAAACGGGGATTTTGGTAGAAAGCATTGAGGGCGCAGAGACGATCAAGTCGGGCCAGGGTGGTTGGCGAATGTTGAGTCGCTGGATGGGTGCCGCAGATGAATCTCGCCACCACGAAATGCGTTTGCGACACATCACCGAAAGAAACCAGCACACCACCGCCACCCTACAACAAGTTGCCTATATCCTGATTGTGGCTATAGGCGCACTGCTGGTGTCTGCCGGCTTGACCACCATAGGGGGCTTGATTGCTTGCTCCATCTTGGCTGGCCGCATTTTGACCCCTGTCAGCATGTTGCCTGCACTGCTTTTGCAGTGGGGACATGTGAAAGCAGCCCTACAAGGTTTGGACAGAATTTGGAAATTGGAGGACGACCACCATGGACAAGAACACCCTCTCACGCCTCAAACCATTCATGGCACTTACGCCCTAGAAAAAGTCAGCTCCAGCTACCGCGACAGTCCACAAAAAGCATTGCAAGTCAACAAACTGCACATAACAGCTGGTGAAAAAATTGGCATCATTGGACCGATTGGTTCGGGCAAAACCACGTTGCTTCGCTTGTTGTCAGGCATGTACAAGCCACAAGAAGGGCGGGTTTTGCTTGACCACATGGATATCTCCCAACTGAGTAAGCCCTTGCTGGCTGAAAACATGGGCTTCTTGGGGCAAGAGGGTCGTTTGTTTGCCGGTACCTTGCGAGAGAACCTTATTTTGGGAATGCTCGATCCCGGCGACGATCAATTGCTGGCAGCCGCAGAAAAAACTGGCTTGCTCCAGTTGGTCATTAAAAACCACCCTAAAGGTTTGCAACTGCCCATCTCCGAGGGAGGCATGGGCTTGTCTGCCGGTCAACGTCAACTGGTTCACCTTACCCGCGTATTTTTAAGACAGCCCAAAATTTGGCTGCTCGATGAGCCCACCTCATCGATGGACAGGCAAACTGAACAACAGCTTATTCAAACTTTGTCTGTCACCCTAAGGCCGACAGACACCTTGGTCATGACCACCCATAAACATGAGCTCCTCGCACTGGTAGACAGGTTGATCGTGGTTGCCAACCATGAAATTGTGCTGGATGGCCCCAAAGACAAAGTGTTGGAGCGGTTGCAAAATCCCAACCCAGTCACACCCATACGCCAACAAGCCAAATCCGCATGAGCGACGACTACCTAGATGAGGACAAAAAAAGCGGTCGCTTGATTCTGCTGCTGTCAGCGTGCTTGGCGGCATTTATCGCTTGGGCGGGCTATTTTGAAATTGACCAAACTGTTCACACCACAGGGCAGGTCATTTTGAGCGCCAGAACCCAATTGGTACAAACCGCCGATGGCGGTGTCTTGAAAGAACTCACGGTTCAAGAAGGTGACACCGTCACCAGTGGTCAATTGCTGGCCGTGCTGGAAAAAGAAAGGGTCCAAGCCAACCTTGAAGAGACACGAGCCCGCACCATGTCACTCAAAGCGGCATTGATACGTGCCAAGGCCGAGGTCCAATTTCAAACACCCCAATTTGGTTCTGAGTTCAGACGCTATCCCGAGTTTGTCTCTGCGCAACAGGGTCTGTACGCACAGCGAAAGCGTTCGTTGGACGAGGAACTTCGAACCATGCAAGATGGTTTAGCCATGGCAATGCAAGAAAAGCGCATGAACGATAACTTGTTTAAAAGTGGCGATGTCAGCGAACTCGATGTTTTGCGTGCCAAACGCCAAGTCACTGAAATTGAAGGGCGTATAGCCGCAACAAAAAACAAATATTTACAAGACACGCGTACCGAAATGACGCGTATTGAGGATGAGTTGTCCAGCCAGAACCAAAAACTCAACGGCGCTGAAAGTTTGTTGTCTCACACAGACATCATGGCGCCAATGGATGGCGTCGTGAAGACTTTGAAAATTCACACTTTGGGTGGTGTACTGCGCCCCGGCGACGAACTCATGCAAATTGCGCCTGTAGGCGATGCTTTGCTGCTGGAGGCCAAAGTGCCGCCCTCTGACATTGGTCAATTGGTTAAAGGACAAGTTGTTTTGATCACACTTGACGCATACGACTACAGTATTTATGGAAACTTGAAAGGCGAATTGATCGACATCAGTCCAGACACACTTTCAGACTCGAATGCACAGGGCTCATTGATCAACACACCTTCGGGTCAACCCAGTGTCTATTACAAGGTCACTATCGGTATCGCCAAAGACCAAGAGAATTCCAAGGTCGCATTGATGGAAATCAAACCAGGAATGACAGCTAGTGTAGATATACGCACAGGCACACGGAACTTACTTACCTATTTGTTAAAACCTGTGATCAAGACCTTGGGTACTTCGCTCAACGAGCGATAGCACCCAAAGTTTTTTCAACCGCGGGCTGGGCCGCGTGGCTTAAAGCCAGAACCACGTTTAGCAGCAGCCCCCGCGTATGAGCGGCCGCCTGAAGGTTTGCCAAAGCGCTTTGGCTCTGCGCCGCTGGGTGCGCGAGGAGAACGTTGGGTAGGCTCCAAGCCAGGAATCATGTCAGCACGCAAAGTCTGCTGTGTGAAATGTTCGATGTCCAAAATTTTGCGACGGTCACGCCACTCGGCAAAAGTCACCGCTAAGCCATCGCGACCAGCGCGGCCTGTGCGGCCGATGCGGTGGACATAGTCTTCTTGCTTCATGGGCAAACCAAAATTGAACACATGGCTGATGCTGGGCACGTCAATACCACGGGCAGCCACATCGGTCGCCACCAAAATTTGCACTCGCCCGTCCCGCAGAGCCTGCAAGCGACGGTTACGCAAACCTTGACTTAATGCGCCATGCAAAGCAACAGCGGAAAAGCCTACTTGCTGCAAATCTTCAGCCAAGGCATCACATTCAATTTGGGTAGACGCAAACACAATGGCTTGGTCAATGGTGGTGTCGCGCAACCAATGGTCAAGCAACTTGCGCTTGTGCTGCTGGTTATCAGCCCAAAACAACACCTGTTTGATATTGGCGTGTGCCTCTTGGGGCGAGTCGACTTGCAAGCGTTGGGGTGTTCGCATGATGCGAGCGGCCAACTGCTGAATGCGCGGCGCAAAAGTTGCACTGAACATCATGGTTTGTCGACGCGCCTCGGTCAGTTTGTGGATATCGGCCAAATCTTCAGCAAAACCCAAATCGAGCATGCGGTCGGCTTCATCAACCACCAAGAACTGCACTTTGTCTAAATGCAGTTGTTTGGAGCGTTGCAAGTCCAACAAACGACCGGGTGTAGCAACCACCAAATCAGCATTGTGCAAACGGGCAATTTGCAAGGGGTAAGGCATGCCACCCACCACACAAGCGATACGCAAACCTTTGCAGTGACGCACCAAGTCGATAGCGTCTTTAGCTACTTGCTGGGCTAATTCGCGGGTGGGACACAAAATCAATGCACCTGGGTTGGCGGGTTTGACATGACGTATATCTGTGGGATTTTTACGGCGTGGCTTTTTGGGGGCTTCTTCACCAATTGCCACAGCTTGGGCGACTTTGTCAGCCCAGGCTTTGTTCTCGGCTTTTTCTTGCTGCTTTTGTTGTTGCAACAAGGTGTGCATGACAGGCAGTAAAAAAGCGGCGGTTTTGCCGCTGCCAGTTTGGCTAGAAACCAGTAAATCGTTGGCGGGTTTGCCTGCGTTGTCTTGCAGAGCCAAAGGGATAGCGCGAACTTGAACCGGCGTTGGCTGGGTAAATGACAAGTCGCGCAATGCGGCCAGCAGTTCGGGGGCAAGCCCCATGTCGACAAAGCCAGAACCGTCTACAGCGGCTACAGGTTTAGCGGGAGAAACAGTTGTTGTAGCTGGGTTTTCGTCAGTTGTATCAAGGACAACATCAGCCAAGGCGTGTGAATTCAAATCAGTCATAGATAAAGCCCTGCCTAACGGCGGGCGCTCCGTTCAAAGGTTGGAAAAACATCAACCTTCAAACAAAGCAAGCCAATAAATGAATATTGGCGTGGTTCAACTGTATGAACCCAAGGTGAGAGGCAGATGTAGCAAGTGGGTCAGTGACCCAACAACAGTCATTGTCTCACGGATCAGGGTCTACCCTGAGAATTATTTTCAAAGCTTCAAAAAATGCTCGCGGTAATGCACCAACTCATCAATGGATTCATGCACATCGGCCAAGGCGGTATGGCTTTGTTGCTTCTTAAATGAGGCATACACCTCTGGCTTCCAGCGTTTGGAGAGTTCTTTCAGCGTGCTGACATCCAAATTGCGGTAGTGAAACCAAGCTTCAAATTTGGGCATGTACTTGACCAAAAAGCGCCGGTCTTGGCTGATGGTGTTGCCACACATGGGAGACACACCTTTTGACACATACTGCTTCATGAAGGTGATGAGTTGCTCTTGTACTTGCTCTTCATTCAAGGTGGAGGCTTTGACTTTGTCAATCAAGCCGCTCTTGCCGTGGGTACCTTTATTCCAAGCGTCCATGCCGTTGAGAACTGCGTCTGATTGGTGCAGCACCCAGACAGCGCTTTCTTTGCGCGGCGTGAGATGCGGACCGGTCACCACCACAGCAATTTCTAGAAGTTTGTCTTTTTCGGGGTCAAGGCCAGACATCTCGCAATCTAGCCAGACAAGGTTCTCATCCGTTTTAGACAACACGGTTTCTTCGGGGGTAGCAGGGCTATTTGGTGCAGTCATGTTCATGTGGTCATTGTCCTCTAAACTAGATACATGACTACCTCTTTAAGCTTTACTCTCATTTTTACCAGCTTGCTGGTAATCAACCTGCTCATCAAGTTTTGGCTTGCAAACCGGCAAATGCGTCATGTGGCGCAGCACCGCGCCAAAGTTCCTGATGCATTCGCATCGGTCATTGATGTTGCAGCACACCAAAAAGCCGCTGACTACACCATCGCGAAATTGCGTTTAGGTCATTGGGACTTGGCGCTTGACACAGCCATGTTGGTGATGTGGACCTTGCTAGGTGGCTTGGCATTTCTCGACCAAGTGTTGATTGACTTTATCGGTCCTGGCATGTGGCAGCAAATCGCCTTGGTGTTCAGTTTCACCCTCATCAGCGCAGTGGTCAGCTTGCCACTGTCGTATGTGCAAACCTTTCACATCGAGCAATCCTTTGGCTTTAACCGCATGACCTTGGGTTTGTGGCTGAGCGACATGCTCAAGGGTGGCTTGGTCGCCGCTGCATTGGGTTTGCCCTTGCTGTGGTTGGTCTTGTATTTGATGCAGTCGGGCGGCGCATGGTGGTGGGTGATTGCTTGGGGTGTATTGGTGGCTTACCAATTGTTTGTCATGTGGTTGGCCCCCAGCGTCATCATGCCTTTGTTCAACAAATTTCAACCGCTGGAAGATGCCACCTTGAAAGACCGTGTCATTGCCTTGATGCAGCGCACAGGCTTTCAAGCCAATGGTTTCTTTGTGATGGATGGCAGCCGCCGCTCAGCCCATTCGAATGCGTTTTTCACTGGCCTAGGCAAACAAAAACGTGTGGTATTTTTTGACACCTTGCTCAAGCAGCTCAATGCCGATGAGATGGAAGCTGTGCTGGCCCACGAACTGGGGCATGCCAAGCTCAAGCACATCCCCAAATCTTTGCTCAGCAGTTTTGCATTCACCTTGGTGGGGCTTGCGGGCTTAGGTTGGCTCAGCACCCAAACCTGGTTTTATGAGGGCATGGGTATACAGCCGCACTTAGGCAGCGCCAACGACGCCATTGCCTTGCTCTTGTTCATGATGTTTGTGCCTTTGGTGTCCTTTGTCACCAAACCTTGGCAGTCGGCACGTTCTAGGAAGCATGAATTTGAAGCAGATGCCTTTGCTTGCCAACATGCCAATGGCGCTGACTTGCGTCAGGCACTTCTCAAGCTCTACCAAGACAATGCGTCTACCCTGACGCCTGATCCGCTGTATGTGGCTTTCTACCATTCGCACCCACCGGCCGCACAACGCTTGGCCCGACTGACTGCATGACCGCTTGGGGTTTGGTGGTGGCCAGCCATGGTCGCCATGTTTGGGTGGAAGATGCCAAAGGTGAGCGCAGAATTTGCCACCCACGGGGTAAAAAAAACCACGCGGTGGTCGGCGACCATGTGCAGTGGAGCGCCAGTGAAGATGGCGGCAGCATTGAATCTATTGAAACCCGAAAAAACATCTTCTACCGTCAAGATGAAATTCGAACCAAATCGTTCGCCGCCAATATCGACCAAGTCTTGGTCTTGGTGGCCGCAGAGCCCGATTTTTCACAAAGCCAGTTGTCTAGGGCCTTGATTGCGGCTCGCCATGAAGGCATACGCACCTTGATTGGTTTGAACAAGCAAGACTTGGGAGACGCGTTCACCAGAGCTTGGCAGAAACTTTTGCCCTACCAGCAACTCGGTTGTTTGGTGCTGCCCCTGAGCTTGAAAAACCTTGAGCAGGACCTGAGCGCTCTCAAAAACGAACTTGCCAATCGCGTCACCTTGGTGCTTGGCCCCTCGGGTGCGGGTAAGAGCACACTGATCAACCGCTTGGTACCCGATGCCAAAGCAGCGACCAACATCATTTCTCAGGCTTTGCAGTCGGGCAAACACACCACCACCTCGACCACTTGGTATTGGGCAGATGAAAGCAAAACAACCGCCCTGATGGACTCCCCTGGTTTTCAAGCATTTGGTCTACACCATATTGCCCCTCAGGCACTGGCCTCGTGTATGCCCGATATTGCCATCCATGCAGACCACTGCAAATTTCACAACTGCAGCCATGTGCATGAACCCGATTGCGGTGTGCGCCAAGCTTTGCTTGAACAAGCGATTGACCCAGGGCGCTACAAAATTTACACCGAGCTTTTTGCTGAGCTGTCGGCACCTAAAACATATTAGGCTTGAAAAAGCGCTTCAGCCCAGCAACCGCGCCAACGTTAAAAGCGCCAGCAGCAGCATCCACATCACCACCGCACGCCAAACCAAGCCGACCATGCTGCGCAAATGGAATAACTCAGGCTCACGCCCAGCGGTGGTCTCTACGGCCTGAGGCGTGAGTAAAGACTCCTCGTCTGGTAGAACTAAATTTTTGCCGCCCAAGCGAACATTGATGGCACCCGAGGTAGCAGCCAACACCACCCCGTCGTTGGAATCAGGGAAATGTGTGGCATCGTGACGCCAAGCTTCAACCGCATCTTCAAAATTGCCTACCACCGCAAAACTCAAGGCAGTCATTCGGGCAGGTACCCAGTCAGTCACACGCCACGCTTTGGCAGCAGTGGTTTCTAGCGCGGGGTTGCTGAGTTCAGCGGCTCCCAAAACTGGCGTTTCAGGACTTACCCACGCTCGGGACAAAAATTCACTCAATCTGTAAAACACCGCACCCACAGGCCCCAAGCCCAAACCCGCAAAGACCACAAACCAGACCACCACGCCAAACACATGCCGGTGCGCCGCAATCGCTGAATATTCGATCACATGGCGAATGATTTCCTCGCGTGAGAGGTTTTCGCCTTTGGCACCCGACCACTGTGAGAGAAGCGTGTTGGCCTGCACATCGTCACCCACGGACAGCGCATGTCGAATGCCGGTGAAGTGATGACTGAAATGGCGAAAACCCAAGGTGGCATACAACACGGCCACGCTCCAGAGCATGGCAAAAAGCCAACCCGCGAACCACATCAGCAAGACGTGAACCATCAACACAAGCAAGCACGGCAAGCCCATGGCCAAGCCCCAAGCGGTCCAAGCGTGGCGTTGGTCACCGGTGTCTAGCGTCTTGCGAACCCTGTCTGCCCAAGCTTGCGAGAAGCGTTCCAAGCTTTCACCAAAACTCAATGGTCGGGCTTGCTCAAGCAAGAAAGCAAATAAAAGTGCGAAAAAACTCATGCCTGCATGATAGTCAAGACTCAGCGCTTGACCCAGCCTGAGCGGGGTCAGTGCTTAAAAAACAGTAAAGGTTGCGCAAAATACCGGCGGTCACGCCCCAAATAAAGCGTTTTTGATCGGCGTCTTCATAGGGCATGGAGAACCACTCGCGTCGCACGCCGGACCACTCCACCGCATGGCGGCAGTGGTTAGCAGGGTTCATCACATGCGCCAAAGGCACCTCGAACACTTGCGCCACCTCATGCGGATTGGCGGTCAGACGCATCGCGGGGTCAATCAAAGCCACCACGGGCGTTACCTTAAAGCCTGTGCCAGTCAGGTACAAAGGCAATTGCCCCAAGACCTCGACGTGAGAGGACGCCAGTCCCACCTCTTCTTGCGACTCACGCAGCGCCGCCGCCACCGCATCTGCATCGCCTTCGTCAAAGCGCCCCCCAGGAAAGGCAATCTGACCCGAATGGGTCGACAAATGGGCGGTTCTGAGCGTGAGCAACACACTGGGCTGGGGGCGCATCACCACGCCCACCAGCACGGCCGCATCCACCGGAGGCTTCAGCGGGTTTAACGGGGGCTCCAGCATGGCATCGGGCTGCCAAACAGGTGGCATGGCAAAGTGCTGTCGCAAGCCCAGCGGTGCAAGCCTATGCACAGGTACCCGAGGCAAATGCCCATCCCAGCCCAAAACTTCTGCGGTTTCAGGTGAGAAACGGGGGATTTGGGTCAAGGAAACCACAAAGTTAATGAGAGGTCAGAAAAAAACCGCCGCAGCGTGAACTGGGGCGGTTTGTTTCAAGCAGACCTTGAAGGAGGTCTTACTTAGCGGCAGCAGCAGGTGCTGCTTTGGCTGTGAGTTTTTCTTTGATACGGGCAGATTTACCGCTGCGCTCACGCAAATAGTAAAGCTTGGCACGACGCACATCACCACGGCGCTTGACTTCAATGCCAGCGATCAAGGGGCTGTAGGTTTGGAAAGTACGCTCAACGCCTTCGCCGCTGGAGATTTTGCGGACGATGAAGTTGGAGTTGATGCCGCGGTTGCGCTTGGCAATGACCACGCCTTCAAAGGCCTGGACACGTTTGCGCGTTCCCTCGACCACGTTGACGCTGACCACCACGGTGTCGCCAGGGGCGAAAACCGGGATTTTCTTGCCCATACGGGCGATTTCTTCTTGTTCCAGGGTCTGGATGAGATTCATGGTGTCCTCACAATGATCATGGATGCGCTACACAAAAGGCCTATGGTGTTGAAAACACGAGGCGGCCATCCAGAGGATCGAAAGCCTGCCATTATAGCTGGCTGGCTAAGCCTTGGGCTTATGCGCCAAGAGTTGCTCATCCGCGCGGGTCAAAAGCCCAGATTGACGGGCTTTTTCTAGCAAATCGGGGCGGTTTTGGGCGGTCAGCGTCAGGCTTTGCTGGCGTCGCCAAGCCGCAATATGGGCATGGTGACCCGACAGCAGGGCCTCGGGCACCGTTTGGTCTTGCCACACATCGGGGCGGGTGTAGTGGGGGGAGTCCAGCAAACCACTCAGCGCAGGGGTAAAGCTGTCTTGCAAATGGCTTTGTTCATCATGCAAAACACCCGGTTGCAAACGGGCCAAGGCGTCCAGCCATGCCATGGCGGCAATTTCGCCACCCGACAACACAAAGTCGCCTAAGCTGATTTGGGCGTCTACATGCCTGTCAATAAAGCGCTGATCGATGCCCTCGTAGCGGCCGCACAGCAGCACCACGCCAACGGTTTGCCCTGCCTGCTGCACCATGTTTTGGGTCAGCACCTGTCCCACCGGCGAAAAATACAGCAAAGGCGCTTGTTCTCTGTTGAAGCCGCTTTCTGCCCGAACGGCTGCCAAGCAAGCCGCCAACGGTTCAGCCAGCATGACCATGCCAGGGCCGCCGCCAAAAGGCCGGTCGTCTACCCGTTTGTAGTTGCCCTCGGCGTGGTCGCGGGGGTTCCATGTTTTCACCGCCAGTTGCCCGCTTTCATAGGCGCGGCGCGTCACACCCGCTTGCAAAAAAGCAGGGAAAAGTTCGGGAAACAAAGTGATGATGTCAACGCGCATGGTCAAAGTATGCGGTAAGTGATGCCGTCAGTAATCGGCTTGCCAGTCCACCGTGATGAGGCGACCTTGTATGTCAACCGCATCAACATAGGCGGAGACAAAGGGAATCATTCGCTCTATGGGTTTGCCTTCGCCATCGGTCACCGTGTCGCGCAAGACCAGCACGGTTTGTGGACCGGTTGACAGCAATTCGGTGACCTCGCCTAAATTGACGCCTTCACGGTTTCGCACCTGCAAACCCATCAGATCGACCCAATAGTATTCGTCGATGGCTGGCGTGGGAAAGCTCGACCGAGGCACAAATATGCGTGCGCCTTTGAGGCTTTGGGCAACATCACGGTCGTCCAATTCGTGGATGCAAGCCACCACGCTGTCCGAATGTTCTTTGGCTTCACGCACACGCAGCTGCACCGTACCGGTAAACGGCGAGGCACCGCGTTCATTGGGTTGTAAAAACCAGCGTTTAGAAGAAAACAGCGCCTCGGGAGAGGCGCTGTGGGGGAGGATTTTCAGCCACCCCTTGAGACCCCAAGCATCCAGAATGCGTCCGACTTCGATAGCGTCCGCTGGTAATTCAGCAGGCTCCCAAGCGGGTTGCATGGGTTGGGGATGGGCTTTTAAGCGGCAGTTTTGCCGGCTTGTTTGATCAGGCGATCCACGGTGGGCGAGGTTTGTGCGCCCACGCCGACCCAGTAGCTCAGACGGTCTTGGGCAATGCGCAAGCCTTCCTCACCACCAGAAGCGATAGGGTTGTAAAAACCGATACGCTCGATAAAACGGCCATCGCGGCGAACGCGTTTGTCAGCCACAACAATGTTGAAAAAGGGGCGGGCTTTAGCGCCGCCGCGTGAAAGTCGGATGACGACCATGGTTTATCCTTGGGTGCAGACTTTGATTCAGCGATGAGACACGCGACATGACCACCCGGCCAGCGCTCGCTGAAAAGCCTGTCATTATAGACCTAGCCCCCATGCACCCTTCTGCTCTGCTTATCCGACCCAGTTTGCCAGCTGATTTGCCAGCCGTGACTGCCATCTATGCCCACCATGTGACGCATGGCAAAGGCAGCTTTGAATTAGAGCCCCCCGACCTGGACGACATGAGCCGCCGCAGAACCGACGTACTGGCCAAAGGCTTGCCACATTTGGTTGCCAGCCGAGGTGCTGAGGTGCTGGGTTTTGCCTATGCGGGTGCCTTCAGGCCCCGCCCCGCGTTTCGCTTCATGGCCGAGGACTCGGTTTACATCCACCCCGACCATACCGGTCAAGGCCTAGGTCGGGCCTTGCTGGCCGAGCTCATGCGCCATTGCGAGGCGCTGGGTATTCGGCAAATGCTGGCGGTGATTGGCGACTCGGCCAACGCAGGCTCGATTGGACTGCACCGCAGCTTGGGGTTTGAACACACCGGCATTTTGAAAGCCAGCGGCTGGAAACACGGCCAGTGGCTAGACACCGTGTTCATGCAAAAAGCCTTGGGGGGGGGAGATTCCAGCCCTGCCAGCGAGCTCACGCTGCCAAACCGATAATCTGCCATATGAAACATAAAACACTGGCAACCTGGTTGAGCTTTTTGGGTGGCCCTTTGGGCTTGCAACGTTT
>JAIXYA010000039.1 GCA_027490485.1 Comamonadaceae bacterium | reverse complement strand
TGCAAGCGGTAGGCCCCCAAGAGGCGCAAAACTGGATCAGCCGCTTTGGTTTTGAGGCAGAGCGTCACCCAGCTTATTTGACGATGGCTTTGGGCGCTGGGTCGGTGACCCCCTTGCAAGTGGCCTTGGGCTATTCGGTGTTTGCCAATGGTGGCTATTTGGTCAAGCCCTATTTGATCTCCAAAGTGACCGATCCCTTGGGCAAAGTGTTATCGCAATACACCCCCATCGAATTGGATGAACGCTCTCGGGCCATCGAGCCGCGTAATGCATTTGTGATGAGCCAATTGCTGCAAGAAGTCACCCGTTCTGGTACTGCCTTTCGCGCTCAGCAGGTGTTAAAGCGTAATGACATTTACGGCAAAACCGGCACAACCAATGACTCCATGGATGCGTGGTTTGCTGGCTACCACCCCACCCTCACCGCAGTGACATGGATTGGTTACGACACCCCTCGCAAACTCGGCGACCGCGAAACCGGCGGGGGACTGAGCTTGCCGGTGTGGATCAGCTATATGCAAAGCGCTTTGAAAAACACACCCGTCACCCCTTTGCCTGTGCCTGCTGGCGTGGTGTCTGAAGGTGGCGACTGGTTTTTCCAAGAGTTCACCCACACCACTGGCGTGACGCATTTGGGCATTGAAGGGCATGACGCTTCAGGCGAGAGCGGCGCTGAGGCCGAGAAGAAAAAAATTCTCGATATGTTCAAAGAATAAAGAGACAGGCTCTTACGAAAAAGCCAAAGTCAAGCCCGACTGTTCGCTGGCATCGATGCTGAGTCGCCGCCAAAACTCGCCTTGGCCTTTGGTGTCTTTCCAAGCTTGTCCATCAAACCGAAAGTGGTAGCCACCACTGCGAGCCGCCAGCCACACTTCTTGCAAAGGCTTTTGCAAATTGACCACGATTTGGCTGCGGTTGGTGAAAGTCATAGTCACCATGCCCCCGCTGCGTTGGCTATCGATATCGGCGTCTGTGCTGTCATTCAAGCGGTCGCAACACTGCTCAAGTCGCAGCAGCAAGGCTTCGGCATGGTTCAAAAATTCCTGATCGGTCATTGGGTAAGGCGTCGCGTTCGTGAAGGTTAAGGGGGATGGCTACAATTTCAACCATGACAAGGCAGATTCTAGGCAGACGCACCCTCCTCGCACTCAGCATGGCTTTTGCCTTGGTGGGCTGTGGCCAAAAAGGTGCACTCTTTATCCCCACCGAACCCGAAGCAAGCGAGCGTGCTGTGTTCCCGCAAGTCTTGGTTCCCGACCGCCAACCTGCTACCCCCTCTACACCGCAGCCCTGAGCGTCTGCAGCATTAGCTTATTTTTATGACCTCTCTCACCTTGCCTGGCGCACCCTATTTTTCACGCCGAGAGGGCGCTCTTTTTTGCGAAGAACTGTCTTTGCAAGTTTTGGCCCAGCAACACGGCACACCACTGTTTGTGTATTCCAAGGCCGCCATGCTGGGCGCTTTGGCGCCTTACCAAAAGGCTTTTGCGGGGCGAGACGCACAGGTGCATTACGCCATGAAGGCCAATTCGTCTTTGGGCGTGCTGCAAGTCTTTGCGCAAGCCGGTTGCGGCTTTGACATCGTCTCAGGTGGCGAGCTTGCCCGGGTGCTGGCTGCGGGCGGTCAAGCGAACCAAGTGATTTTTTCGGGTGTGGGCAAAACCCGCGCGGAGATGCGCCAAGCGCTGGATGCGGGTATCGCTTGCTTCAATGTGGAGAGCGAAGCAGAGCTGGATGTGCTCAGCGAAGTGGCGCTGTCCTGCGGGAAAGTCGCACCGGTGAGCATCCGCGTCAACCCCAATGTGGACCCACAAACCCACCCCTATATCTCTACTGGATTGAAGGGCAACAAGTTTGGTATCGCCCACGAAGACACTCTGCGCTGCTATTTGCATGCGGCGTCCTTGAAGGGCTTGAAAGTGGTGGGCATTGATTGCCATATCGGCTCGCAAATCACCAGCGCAGGTCCTTACCTTGATGCCCTCGACAAGGTGCTGGACTTGGTAGAGGCCATTGAAGCGGCAGGTGTGCCCATCCATCACCTCGACTTTGGCGGCGGCTTGGGCATCGATTACAACGGTGACACCCCGCCTGCCGCCGATGCGCTGTGGGCGCAACTGCTGGCCCGTTTGGATGCGCGTGGTTTTGGCGGTCGTCGCCTCATGATTGAGCCAGGGCGTTCATTGGTGGGCAACGCCGGTGTGTGCCTGAGCGAGGTGCTGTTCTTGAAGCCCGGCGAGCAAAAAAACTTTTGCATCATTGATGCGGCGATGAACGATTTGCCGCGACCCGCAATGTACCAAGCGTTTCACCGCATCGAACCCTTGGCAGCGCGCACCACTGCTGCCACGGTCTACGACGTGGTCGGCCCCGTGTGCGAAAGCGGCGACTGGATTGGCCGCGACCGCTCGTTGGCGGTGCAAGCCGGTGACCATGTGGCGGTGATGTCGGCAGGCGCTTACTGCATGAGCATGGCCAGCAACTACAACACCCGCGGCCGCGCCGCTGAGGTGTTGGTCTATGGTGACAAAGTGCACATCATTCGTGAACGTGAAACCGCGCAAGACCAAATGCGTGCAGA
>JAIXYA010000129.1 GCA_027490485.1 Comamonadaceae bacterium | reverse complement strand
TCTTCAGTTCGATTACCTCGGCTTGCAAACCTTGTATGACCGCTATTTCTTACATGTACGCCAGCAGCGCATCGAATTGCCTCAGTCGTTTTTCATGCGCGTAGCCATGGGCTTGTCGCTGGGCGAGGTCAACCGCGAAGAGCGTGCAATCGAGTTTTATGAAGTGCTGTCTTCCTTTGACTTCATGTCCAGCACACCCACTCTTTTCAACAGCGGTACTTTGCGTCCACAGCTGTCTAGCTGCTACTTGACCACCGTGCCTGATGATTTAGACGGCATTTACGAGTCCATCAAAGAAAACGCATTGCTTTCCAAATTTGCTGGCGGTTTGGGCAACGACTGGTCTCGTGTGCGCGCCTTGGGTTCCCACATCAAGGGCACGAACGGCGAGTCGCAAGGCGTTGTGCCCTTCCTCAAGGTCGTCAATGACACCGCAGTGGCAGTCAACCAAGGCGGCAAACGCAAAGGCGCTGTCTGCACCTATTTGGAAACTTGGCACTTGGATATTGAAGAGTTCTTAGAGTTGCGCAAAAACACCGGTGATGACCGTCGCCGCACGCACGACATGAACACCGCCAACTGGATCCCCGACCTGTTTATGCGCCGCGTCATGGAAAAAGGCGAGTGGACCTTGTTCTCTCCTTCAACCACGCCAGATTTGCACGATAAATTTGGCAGTGAGTTTGAGAAGGCCTATACCAACTATGAAACACAAGCCAAGCAAGGACTGATTCAGCCAACCAAGACTTTGCAAGCTGCCGATCTGTGGCGCAAGATGCTGACCATGCTGTTTGAAACAGGCCATCCTTGGATCACTTTCAAAGACGCCTGCAATGTGCGCTCACCACAGCAACATGTCGGCGTGGTGCATTCCTCCAATTTGTGTACTGAAATCACCCTCAATACCAGCGACACTGAAACCGCTGTTTGCAACTTGGGCTCGGTCAACCTCATTCAACATCTTAAACAAGGCGCCCTTGGCCCTGAACTGGACCACGACAAACTCAAGCGCACAGTCAATACTGCCATGCGCATGCTCGATAACGTGATCGACATCAACTACTACGCTGTCAAGAAAGCCCGCGACTCCAACTTCAAACACCGTCCCGTTGGCATGGGCATCATGGCTTTTCAAGACAGTCTGTATGAAATGCGTGTACCTTATGCATCCAAAGCGGCGGTTGAATTCGCCGATCGCTCCATGGAAGCTGTTTGCTATTACGCTTACTGGGCCTCCACAGAGCTTGCCAAAGAGCGTGGTCGTTACTCCACCTACCAAGGGTCCTTATGGGATCAGGGCATTCTCCCATTGGACACCCTGGACCTGCTGGAAAAAGCCCGCGGTGGTTATATTGAAGCAGATCGCAGCACCACCTTGGACTGGGAAGCGTTGCGTCAAAAAATCAAAACTGACGGTATGCGCAACTCCAACTGTGTCGCGATTGCGCCGACGGCCACCATCTCCAATATCGTAGGCGTTGACGCCTCGATTGAACCCTGTTTTGGCAACCTGTCTGTCAAGTCCAATCTGTCAGGTGAGTTCACCATCATCAACGCCTATTTGGTGAAAGATCTCAAACGCCTTGGCCTTTGGGACGATGTGATGGTCATGGATCTCAAACACTTTGACGGCTCTTTGCGACCCATAGACCGCGTCCCCCAAGACCTCAAAGATTTGTATGCAACCGCCTTTGAAGTGGAAACCCAATGGTTGGTCGAGGCTGCAGCACGTCGTCAAAAATGGATAGACCAAGCGCAATCCCTCAATATCTATATGGCCGGCGCATCAGGCAAAAAACTCGACGAAACCTACAAGCTTGCATGGCTGCGCGGCCTCAAAACCACCTACTATTTGCGCACCACCAGCGCTACACAGGTTGAAAAATCCACGGTTCAATCCGGTTCGCACAACGCTGTGGCCTCTGGCTCTGGCTCCGGTTTGAGCGCCATGGAAATTGCTGCAGCAAGCGCTCGTGCGCAAGTTCAAGCGCAAGCACCGGCAACTGACATCAAGGTGTGCGGTATTGATGACCCTACCTGTGAGGCCTGTCAATAACAACTCCATGTTTGCCAAGCGCATACAACCGTGTGCGCCGACGCAAATCAACAACAAAGCCCAAGAGGAATGTGAATGAATTCTGTGAATTTCTCATTTCTCCATTGATAATCAGAATGATGGACACACCACTATGTTGACCTGGGAAGAAGAAGTACTGCCACTGTCGCCTGTTCCTTTACAAGGAAATGTTTCGCCGCCTCCTGCGGTTGCCTCGCCCTCACCCACCACGCGGATTCTTGACGATGGTGCGGTGGTATCAAACACCCCACCTATCGCTTCTGCTGCGCCTACCAAAACAGCTGACACCAAACGTGTGAATGCTGCTGACAAGCGCATCATCAATGGTCAAACCGACGTCAACCAGTTGGTCCCCTTTAAATACAAATGGGCTTGGGAGAAATACCTCGCCACCTGTGCCAACCACTGGATGCCGCAAGAGGTCAACATGACCCGCGATATCGCCTTGTGGAAAGACCCCAATGGACTGACCGAAGATGAGCGACGGATCATCAAGCGCAATTTAGGTTTTTTTGTGACCGCAGACTCACTCGCAGCCAACAATATTGTGCTGGGTACCTATCGCCACATCACAGCACCCGAGTGCAGACAGTTTTTGCTGCGTCAAGCCTTTGAAGAAGCCATTCATACCCACGCCTACCAATACATCGTTGAATCTTTGGGGTTGGATGAGAGTGAAATCTTCAATGCTTACAACGAAGTGCCATCCATTCGCAATAAAGACGAGTTCTTGATTCCCTTTATTGCTGCAATCATGGACCCCCATTTTCATACGGGCACCCCAGAAACCGACCAAACCCTTCTCAAGTCGCTCATCGTGTTTGCATGCTTGATGGAGGGCTTGTTCTTTTATGTCGGCTTTACCCAAATTTTGGCCTTGGGTCGCCAAAACAAAATGACGGGGGCTGCCGAACAATACCAGTACATCTTGCGCGATGAATCTATGCATTGCAACTTCGGTATTGATCTGATCAACCAAATCAAACTTGAAAATCCGCATTTGTGGACAAGTGAGTTCAAGGCAGACATCATCGATTTGTTTCACCAAGCTGTTGAACTTGAGTACCGCTACGCAGAAGACACCATGCCGCGTGGCGTGCTGGGCATGAATGCTTCTATGTTCAAGGGCTATTTGCGCTATATTGCCAATCGTCGCGCCACCCAAATTGGTCTTGAGACTTTGTACCCTAACGAAGAAAATCCATTTCCTTGGATGAGTGAAATGATTGATTTGAAAAAGGAACGCAATTTCTTTGAAACACGCGTGATTGAGTACCAAACCGGCGGCGCGCTGTCTTGGGATTGATTGACACCATGCATGACCTCTTTGTTCAAACACTGTCTGACTTCAATCCAGTCACCGGTGCTTGGACTTACCCTGTTCATGGAATTGGACGCCTGTCCAGTTCCATGAATCTCTTGGCTTTGATGAAGAGCCAAGTGTTTTGAACCAACGATCTGAAAACTTGATCTAGGAGTATCTAATGGCAACTGCAAAAAAAACCGCTGCAAAAAAACCAGCAGCAAAGAAGAAGCCAGCAGCAAAAAAAGCTGTTGCTAAGAAACCAGCCGCAAAAAAAGTGGCTGCTAAGAAACCTGTAGCGAAGAAAAAACCAGTCGCTAAAAAGGCGCCTGCTAAAAAACCAGCAGCTAAGAAAAAGCCGGTTGCTAAAAAGGCACCTGCTAAGAAGCCTGCAGCAAAAAAAAAGCCAGCCGCTAAAAAAGCACCCGCTAAAAAGGTTGCTGCAAAAAAAAAACCAATCGCTAAGAAAGTAGCCGCTTCAAAACCGGCTGCGCACGTAGCTAAGCCTTCAGCAGTGCAGCATGTGGCACAAACCACGCTGAACCCACAAGCTGCTTGGCCTTTTCCGACAGCGACAAAGCCCTAACTGATTCAGTCAGGGACTTTCGCCCACTCCCAACCCGGTGCATGCACCGGGTTTTTTTATGTCAGTTGGTAATTTTGGGGGCCACGACTGGCTATTTTGATGGCACCCACTCGGTTGCCTAGCTCGGCACACTTAAGCAAATCCCATCCTTGCTCTAAACCGAACAGCAAAGCGCCACGCCATGCATCGCCGCAACCCGTAGGGTCGACCACAGCTTGGGCTTTCACTGGATCCACCACATGTTTATGGCCTTGCTGCCAAACCTCACAACCCTGAGCGCCCAAGGTCACGATCAAGCCTTTCACATGTGAAGAGATCTCGGCTGAGCTCCAACCCGTGCGGTCACTCAGCATTTTTCCTTCATAGTCATTCACTGTGACCCATGTTGCCAACTCAATGAAATGGCGCAACTCTTGGCCATCGAACATGGGCAAGCCTTGGCCGGGATCAAAAACAAAAGGGATACCTGCATCGGCCATCTGCTGGGCGTGTGAAAGCATGGCGTCACGCCCATCGGGTGAGATGATGCCCAGACGGATATCTGGATGCTTTTCCACATGCAAAGCGTGGGCTTGCATCATGGCACCCGGGTGGAAGGCGGTGATTTGGTTGTTGTCCAAATCGGTCATGATCATGGCTTGGGCTGTGTAGGTATCCTCAATCGTCTTGATGTGCGTGGTTGAAATGCCTAAGTCTTGTAATCGTTGTAGGTAGCTGGCACCGTCGTTTCCTAAGGTGGCCATAGGCAAAGGCTCAGCACCCAAAAGTTTCATGCTGTAAGCGATATTTCCAGCACACCCACCAAAATCCCGCTGCAAACGGGGTACCAGAAAAGACACATTCAATATATGAAGTTGCTCAGCAAGAATTTGCTCTTTGAAGCGCCCCTCAAAATGCATGATGGTGTCAAAAGCCAAAGAACCACAAATCAGTGCTGCCATGAAAAATCCTATGTTTGTTAAGGGTAAAAAAGTAAGGCGCGGTAACCGTTAATTTTGCCAGCCAACGGCTCTTCCACAGAAAAAACCATTTCCACTGTTTGGGTACGCAGCGGCTTGAGTACGGTCGGCAGGTCCATCTCTTCGGCCAACCACACCTTGCGCACCACATCGCCTTCTTCATCGTTGGTGAGGGTAAGTTCAAGCGCAGGCGAACCCAAAAAATAGGCAGCTTGATTTTTCACTGACAAGGTAAAGGAGTATTGATCGTCAGCGAGTTGTTTAAAGTTGGTACTGTCTATGGCGACTTTGTCGGGCTCTTTGGGCCAATCCACGCGGCAACCTAAGACCTGACAAACAGAATTGAAAAACGGTGACACACTGAGGTTCATTGCCACCAATTTATCGCGCTGAAACACAAGTACTTGCCCCAGCAACACGGCTGATGCCAGCAACGTCACCACCACCGCCAATGCAGCGCTTGGCGAGCCAACAGGTTGCCATACGGGTGGCGTTAGCGGCGCTGCAACCTCAGGCATTGGAGGAGCAGCAACAGGCACATCAACAACTGGGGACTCTTTGGCCGGGGTTTCGGTTTCGCCTTGTGTGGGATCAATTTCAAACAAATGCTGATCGACCTCAAACACATGGGCACATCGCCCACAACGCACCCATGCATCGGCTGCGCTGTAATGCTCAGCTTGGATCGCAAAAGCGGTCTTGCACTGAGGACAAAGGGTGACTATCGACATGAGTGTCGATTTTAGGCCGCCATCAACACCCAACCGTCCTGTGTATCGGCGACTTGGAGTTGGATGTAGGGGGCATAAGCGAGTTGTATTTCTTCAACCTGTCGGCTCAAAATACCTGCCAAAAGCAAGTGTCCTCCCTGCTGTACATGACCACACAGCAAGGGGGCCAGTACCTTCAGGGGTGCGGCCAAAATGTTGGCGACCACCAAGCCATAGACCCCTTGTGCCATATCAGGCAACCCTGTATTCACAAGGACGTGGTTGGCGGCAGCGTTCGCTTGAGCTGCTGTCACGGCGTCGTTATCAATGTCCACAGCGTCCACGCTGTCCGCACCACACATCGCTGCGCCAATGGCCAAAATACCCGAGCCACAACCGTAATCCAGTACGCGGCTTGCAGGTTCCAAATGTTGGGCAATCCAGCGCAAGCACATGCGCGTGGTGGGATGGGTGCCAGTGCCAAAAGCCAAACCAGGGTCTAAACGAATCACCTTGGTGGCTTGGGCAGGAGCTTCATGCCAAGTGGGAACCACCCACATCTCAGGGGTGATCTCAACCGGTTCAAATTGCGACTGGGTTAAGCGCACCCAATCTTGGGGTGGCACTTCAGCGATACGAACAATGCTTGCATGGCCAAAAAAATCTTGGAGCTTCAATAGCTGAGCGGCTTGCTCAGCCAAAGTGGGTTCGGCAAAGAGCGCCACCACCTGTGAGTGCAGCCATCCCGAAGCAGGTGCAGGCATGCCAGGTTCACCAAACAAAGCTTGCTCTTGATCGGTGTGGGCATCAGCATCTTCAACAGAGACGCTCAACGCATCTAAGGCCAAGAGCGCTTCACTGAT
>JAIXYA010000179.1 GCA_027490485.1 Comamonadaceae bacterium | reverse complement strand
CGTTGGACAAATCGGCCACGGTGCCAATGTCTTTGTCGCCACGGCCTGACAGATTGACCAAAATCGACTGGTCGGTGCGCATGGTTTTGGCCAGTTTCATGGCGTAGGCCACGGCGTGGCTCGACTCCAGCGCGGGGATGATGCCTTCGGTGCGGCACAGGTAGTGGAAGGCTTCGAGCGCTTCTTTGTCGGTGATGCCCACATACTCGGCGCGGCCGATGTCTTTCAAAAACGCATGCTCGGGGCCCACGCCGGGGTAGTCCAAACCAGCGCTCACCGAATGGGTTTCGGTGATTTGCCCATTCGCGTCTTGCAGCACATAGGTGCGGTTACCGTGCAGCACCCCAGGCACACCGCGTTGCAGCGATGCTGAGTGACGGCCTGTTTCCATGCCTTCACCGGCGGCTTCAATGCCGATCAAACGGGTTTTTTCAAACGGGATGTAGGGGTAAAAAATGCCCATGGCGTTGGAGCCACCGCCCACACAGGCCAGCACCGCGTCGGGTTGCAGGCCGTGGTGCATGTTGGGCATTTGGACGATGCATTCTTCGCCAATCACACTTTGGAAATCACGCACCATCATCGGGTAGGGGTGCGGTCCTGCCACGGTGCCGATGATGTAGAAAGTATTGTCCACATTCGCCACCCAGTCACGCAGGGCTTCGTTCAAAGCGTCTTTCAAGGTTTTGCTGCCGGAGTCCACCGGCACCACGGTGGCACCTAAGAGCTTCATGCGGTAAACATTGGGGCTTTGGCGTTTCACGTCTTCGCTGCCCATGTAGACCACGCACTCCAAACCATAACGGGCGCAGATGGTGGCGGTGGCCACGCCGTGCTGACCCGCGCCGGTTTCGGCAATGATGCGTGGCTTGCCCATGCGCTTGGCCAGCATGGCTTGGCCGATGGTGTTGTTGATCTTGTGCGCACCGGTGTGGTTCAGGTCTTCGCGCTTCAGGTAAATCTGCGCGCCACCCATTTCACGGCTCATGCGGGCCGCATGGTAGATGGGCGAGGGACGGCCCACAAAATGCGCCAACTCCGATTTGAAATCGGCGATGAAGGCGGGGTCGTGTTGGTACTGGGCGTAGGCATCTTTCAGCTCTTCGATGGCGTGGGTCAGCGTCTCGCTGACAAAACTGCCGCCGTAGATGCCAAAGTGGCCGCTGGCGTCGGGTTGTTGGTAAGTGGTTGACATGGTTTTTCCGAAAGAGGCGCAGCCCATAGGCTGCATTGACAATTAACTGGCAAGTGGCGTGTTGCGCACGGCTGCCACGAAAGCGCGGATTTTGTCGGCGTCTTTGATGCCTTTGGCGCTTTCCACGCCAGAACTCACATCAACCGCCAACGACCGTCCGCGCGAATGCACGGCGCGAATGCCGTCGGCCACGTTTGCAGGTGTGAGTCCACCAGACAAAACGAGGTGAGCATTGACGTTTATTGGAAGCTGTGACCAATTGAATGTGCTGCCACTGCCACCATAAGCATCGACCAAGGTGTCGAGCAGCAGGGCATGGGCTTGTGAGTAATCGGATGCGTATTTTAAGAGGTCAAAAGGCGCAGCGCCTTCAGGGGTTTCCTTGGGGATGCGAGCCACGCGAATCCAGCGTCTGCCGAGGTTTTTCGCCATTTTTTGGCAAAAATCAGGGGTTTCGTCGCCATGGAATTGCAACCATGCGCCCGGCACCAAGCCAGCAGCCTGTTCAATCTCGGCGGCAGAGGCATTCACAAACAGCAGCACCGGCGTGACAAAAGCAGGCAGCAAAGCGGCCAATTCAGCGGCGCGTTTAGGCGTGACATAGCGTGGGCTGGGTGGATAAAGCACAAAACCCACGGCGCTCGCGCCTGCGTCCACCGCAGCTTGCAGGTCTTGCGCGCGGGTAATGCCGCAAATTTTGATGGGGATCGCGTTCATGGACTGGCTCCGGGCAGGCTATCGTAAACCGCGGTTCGTGTCGGCAAGCCCCAGGCACTGTCGTACACCGGCCCTAAAAAATACAGACCGTCAGGTGAAAAAGTGGGTGCCGCCACTTTTCTGCTTTGCGCTTGCAAAACAGCTTGCATCCACTCAGGGGGTTGAAGGCCTTGTCCGATGGCAACAAAACAGCCCATGAGGTTGCGAATCATGTGGTGCAAAAAAGCCGACGCCTGAAAATCAAAGCGCCAGTAGGCACTGTCCTGGCTTTGACCGATGCGTTGAATACCAATATGCATGATGTTTTTAACTGGGCTGAGCGCTTGGCAGCTGGAGGCGCGAAAAGAGGTGAAATCGTGTTTGCCGAGCAAACACTGTGCAGCTTCTTGCATGGGCTCTATTTGCATAGGTCGGTAGACCCAGCCCACCCGTCCAGCTTCCAGGCTGGGACGAACTGGCGACTGCAGCACGATGTAGGCATAGCGCCTTGACAACGCGCTGCCTCGGGCATGAAAGCTGGTGGGTACTTCTTGCGCCCACTGCACTGCAATGTCGCTTGGCAACGTGGTGTTGGTGCCACGCACCCAGCTTTGCATGTCACGCTGAATGGCGGTGTCGAAATGCACCACCTGCATCAGGCCATGAACACCTGAATCGGTGCGACCAGCGCACAAGGTGCGAATCGGCTGGGTGGCAAAACTGGAAAGAGCAGCTTCGAGGTGGTCTTGTACCGTACATCCATTGGGCTGGCTTTGCCAGCCTTCGTAGGTTTGACCCGCATAGCTCAAACCCAGCGCTACGCGCATTGACGTCACGAGCGTTCTTGTAACCAGCGCAGCGCCCGTTCGCGGGTTTCACCATGGGTTTGGTCGGCAACCTCTTGGGCCAAGGCTCGGCCGGTTTGGCGTTGCCCTAATTTCCACAATTCGTCTGCTAAGTCGAGACGGACTTGGAAGGGGTCTTCGCTCAAAGGCGCGGTGTTAGGCATCGAGGTGGCTGGCGCACTTTGTCTGTAGGGCGTGTTGACAGGGGCTGCTGGCGCCGGGGGGGGTGGCGCAACAACGGGGCTTGGGGCTGGGCGAGGGGGGAGCTCTAAATCGAAATCGACTTTCATGTCTTGCGGCTTATCTCGCGTGAGGTCAGGACCGGTTT
>JAIXYA010000204.1 GCA_027490485.1 Comamonadaceae bacterium | reverse complement strand
GCAGTTTTCAGCAGCAAAGCGCTGACCACCAGGATAAACAGCCAGCGCACATAGGCTGCGCCTTGGCGCAGCGCCACGCGGGTGCCTAACCAACTGCCTGCGATATTGGCCAAGGCCATGGGCAGAAAAATCGCCCACAGCACATGGCCTTGCCAGCCTAGCCATAGCAAAGCCGCCATATTGCTGGCAAAGTTGAGTACCTTGCTGTGCGCAGAGGCTTGCAAGAAATCAAATCCCAAAATTCTCACCAATAAAAAAACCAGCAAGCTGCCAGTGCCTGGTCCAAAAAAACCATCGTAAAAACCCATTACGGCACCACACCCACCCATGGCCCACATTTGTGCGCGACCGCTGTAGCGTGGCTGGTGCGCTTGCCCCATTTGTCTGTTTTTCAAGGTGTAAATCAGCACCGCCAGCAACAGCAGCGGCAGCGCTTGGCGCATCAATTGCGGCGAGAGCAGGGTCAAGGTGTGGGCGCCAGCACAGGCGCCTAACAAGGCACACAAAGCACCAACGCGCAATGCGCGCCATTGCAGCGGCATTTGTTGTTGGAAGCGCCAAGCAGCAAACAAGGTGCCCCACACAGACGCAGATTTGTTGGTCCCAAACAAGGTTGCTGGCGCGACATGGGGGTAGGTGGCAAAC
Organism: Comamonadaceae bacterium; assembly: GCA_027490485.1. Taxonomy (GTDB): domain Bacteria; phylum Pseudomonadota; class Gammaproteobacteria; order Burkholderiales; family Burkholderiaceae_C; genus Limnohabitans. The sequence goes on along the minus strand of JAIXYA010000204.1, from coordinate 2,118 downwards.
AACGCTGGAACCAGCACCAAGCCGCCACCGCCTACCGATGCATCGATAAAACCCGCCAACGCAGATGCAAGGGTGATGAAGACGGTGTCCATGGTTGGTTGTGCGGATTCTCAGTCAGGCCAGTCGATAAACGAAAAAAAAGCACCGTTGTGCGGTGCTTTTTCTCTGTGACGCATACCACCTGATAGCAGCAACGTTTCTTTTGTCTCCTCAGACCCTCGGCAATCAAAACGAATCTTGCTTGCGAGTTGAGGCACTTTAGTTTATGGAAGGCTTAAGTTTGCTAAGGACTTTCCCCAGTCAAGCCTTGCTGTGTTTGGCTTCTAAGACCAGCCATTCAGCGGCTTTTTCGGCCAGCATCAACACCGGGCTGTTGGTGTTGCCGCTGGTGATGGTGGGCATCACACTTGCGTCCACCACCCTGAGGCCTTGCACCACGCCGCCGCGCCCATCGCGCACCCGCAGCTCGGGGTCGACCACGGCCAAGGGGTCGTCCAAGCGGCCCATGCGCGCTGTACCCACAGGATGAAAAATGGTGGTGCCGATGTCACCGGCCAGCCGCGCCAAGTCGGCGTCACTTTGGAACTGGGTGCCGGGTTTGTATTCCTCGGGCTGGTACTTGGCGAGGGCCGGTTGGGCGGCGATGCGGCGGGTGATGCGCAGCGAATCGGCGGCCACTTGGCGGTCGGCATCGGTGCTGAGGTAATTAGGGGCAATGCGCGGTGCTTGGGCAAAGTTGGCGCTTTGGATCTGCACTGTGCCTCGGCTGGTCGGGTTGAGGTTGCACACGCTCGCGGTGAAGGCGGGGAAGGGGTGCAGCGGTTCGCCAAACGCGTCCAGGCTCAAAGGTTGCACGTGGTATTCGATGTTGGGCCAAGGCTGCGACGGGTCGCTGCGGGTGAAGGCACCCAGCTGTGACGGCGCCATGCTCATGGGGCCGCTGCGCTTGAACAGGTACTCCATGCCAATCGCTGCTTTGCCCCACCAGCTGTTGGCCAAGGTGTTGAGCGTTTTCACGCCCTTGACTTTGAAGACCGCCCGAATTTGCAAATGGTCTTGCAGGTTTTCGCCAACCCCGGGCAGATCGACCAGGGAACGGATGCCGTGTTGTTGCAGCAAAGCAGCCGGACCGATGCCGGACAGCTGCAAAAGTTGCGGCGAGCCAATCGCACCGGCGGTCAGCACCACCGACTGGGACGCCTGCGCGGTCACCATGTCTTGGCCGTTCCACACCTCGACACCAGTGCAGCGCTGCTGGCCATTGGGCAAGGTCTCCATCAGCAGTTTGGCCACTTGCGCCGAGGTCCACATCTCGAAATTGGGACGCCCATAGCAGGTAGGACGCAAAAACGCTTTGGCGGTGTTCCAGCGCCAGCCGTCTTTTTGGTTCACCTCGAAGTAGCCCACTCCCTCGTTGGAGCCGCGGTTGAAATCGTCGCTGGCAGGGATGCCGGCTTGCACCGCCGCTTGGGCAAAGGCATCGAGCACATCCCAGCGCAAACGCTGTTTGTCCACCCGCCATTCGCCACCCGCGCCGTGCAGCGCGTCGCCACCTTTGTAATGGTCTTCATGGCGCTTGAAATAAGGCAGGGTGTTGTCCCAACGCCAACGCGCGTCACCGGTCACCTCGGCCCACAGGTCGTAGTCACGCGCTTGGCCGCGCATGTAAATCATGCCGTTGATGCTGGAGCAGCCGCCCAAGACCTTGCCACGCGGGTAGCGCAGGCTTCGACCGTTCAAGCCATCAGCGGGTTCGGTTTGGTAGAGCCAATCGGTGCGCGGGTTGCCAATGCAATACAAATAGCCCACGGGGATGTGGACCCAGTGGTAGTCGTCTTTGCGCCCCGCTTCGATCAACAACACCCGCTTGCTGCGATCGGCACTCAGGCGGTTGGCCAGCAAGCAACCCGCGGTGCCCGCGCCAATGATGATGTAGTCGAAGGAGGTGTCGCTCATGACGAGCTTATTTGGATGTCGGCATCACAAACTCAGCGCCCTTGCCAATGCTTTCGGGCCAGCGCTGCATGATGGACTTTTGCTTGGTGTAAAAACGCACACCCTCTTCTCCATAGGCGTGCATGTCGCCAAACAGCGATCGCTTCCAGCCGCCAAAGCCGT
>JAIXYA010000016.1 GCA_027490485.1 Comamonadaceae bacterium | reverse complement strand
GGCAAAGACGACAGCGACAAAGGTGCGCGGTTATCGGGGCCAGCCATGGTTTCCAGCAGATGCGCCACATCGCGCATGGTTCTGGCCATAGGACCGTCGGTACCCAATTGACTCACCCATACGTCACCCGCAGGGTAAGCGGGTACCCGCCCTTGGGAGGGGCGCAGGCCAAACACATTGTTCCAAGCAGCCGGGTTGCGCAAACTGCCCATGAAGTCTGAGCCATCGGCCACCGGCAACAAGCGCTGCGCCAAAGCCACGGCCGCGCCACCGCTGCTGCCACCCGCGCTGAATGCGGGGTTGTAGGCGTTGCGCGTGGTGCCAAACACCTCGTTGAACGTATGTGAGCCCAAGCCCCACTCTGGCGTGTTGGTTTTGCCGACCACGATGCCGCCTGCGGCTTTCAGCCTTTGGGTCAGCAATGCGTCTTGGGCGGGGATGTTGTCGCGCAACAGGGGTGAGCCGCAGGTGGTGGGAATACCCGCCACATCCACCAAGTCTTTCAAGGCAATGGGCAGGCCGTGCAGCCAACCACGTGAATGGCCTTGCGCCAGTTCTGCGTCGCAGGCATGAGCTTGCGCCAAGAGCGTCGCAGGGTCTTGCAGGCTCACCAAAGCATTGAAATGGGGATTTACCTTGTCAATGCGCTGCCAATAGGCTTGCATCACCTCCACGCAAGAGACTTCTTTGGCATGAATGGCTTTGGAGATGTCGTTGGCGCTGAGTTCGGTGATAACCATGCGTGGGCCCGTCAAAAAGAGAATCGCTTATATTGGGCTTTAAATGTAGCTTGGCGAACAAGGGGATGGGTATGCGACGCAGTTGGTTCAAAGTGATAGGTGTGGTTTTGGCAGCCAGTTGGCTGGGGCTAGCAGCGCAAGCCCAAAACGCCTTGCCAGCCAACAAAGTGTTTCGCTTTGTGCCGCATGCCAATTTGGCGGTGTTGGACCCCATCTGGACCACCGCCTACGTCACCCGTAACCATGCGTATATGGTGTACGACACCTTGTTTTCTGAGGACGCCAAGGGCGATATTCAACCCCAAATGGTGCAAAGCTACACCACCGCCAAAGACGGCAAAACCTGGACCTTCAAACTACGCCCTGGCTTGGAGTTTCATGATGGCAAGCCCGTCACCAGCGAAGACGTGGCCGCGTCGCTCAAGCGCTGGGCCAGCCGTGATGCCATGGGCGGTATTTTGTTTGGCTTCATCGACAAAATAGAAACCCCTGACGCCAGCACCTTTCGTTTTGTGATGAAAGAGCCTTGCGCCATCGTGCTGGACGCCTTGGGCAAAGCGTCCAGCAATGTGCCGTTCATCATGCCGGCCCGCATCGCGGCGACACCCGGGACCGAGCAAATCAAAGAGCACATCGGTTCTGGCCCTTTCATCTTCAAGGCCGACGAGTTCAAACCCGGCTCGGTGGCGGTGTATTTACGTAACCCCAAGTATGTGTCCCGCAAAGAAGCCCCCAGTGGCTTGGCCGGTGGTCGCCCGGTGAACTTCGAGCGGGTGGAGTGGGTCATCATCCGCGACCCGCAAACCCAGTTCAATGCCTTGCAAGCTGGCGAGGTAGACATGGTGGAGCAACCCAGTTTCGAGCAATATGAGTCGCTGAAAAAAACCGCAGGTGTGAAGGTGGACGATTTTTCACCTGCCGGGTACCAGTACGTCATGCGCTTTAACCACCTGCATGCGCCTTTTAACAATGTGAAGATTCGCCAAGCTGCCATGTTGGCGATTGGCCAGCAAGCCTTTATCAACACCCAAGTGGGTATTCCCGATTTGGTGCGGGCCTGCCGCAGTATCTACCCTTGCGGCACGCCCTTGGCCGATGAGAACACGGGCTATTTCACCGGCGTGGCCAATCCTGCCAAAGCGCGTGAGTTATTGAAAGAAGCCGGCTACGACGGCACACCGATTGTGATGATGCGCCCCACCGATTTGTCGGCCATCACCAAGCTGCCTTTGGTGGCCAAGCAACAACTGGAGGCCGCTGGTTTCAAGGTGGATTTGCAGCAAATGGACTGGGCGTCGCTGGTGGCGCGTCGCGCCAAAAAAGAGCCGCCCAACCAAGGCGGTTGGAATATGTTCTTCACCACCTGGACCGCGCAAGACATTGGCAGCCCTTTGAGCAGCGCCATGCTCAACGCCAAGGGTGCGACCGGCTGGTTCGGTTGGCAAGACGAGCCACGTATTGAATCCCTGAAAGCCAAATTTGCCCGTGCCCATGAAGGCCCCGCACAGAAAAAAATCGCCTCCGAGATTCAAGCCTTGGTGTTTGAAACCGCGGCCTTTGCGCCCTTGGGCCAGTACCGCAACCCCACCGCTTTGCGCAGCAACGTCAGTGGCATGTTGCAAACCGCAGGCATTCCCGTGATGTGGGGCTTGAGCAAAAACTGATGGTGTCTTTTTTACTGCGTCGCTTGCTGGCGGTGCTGCCCGTGTTGTGGGTGGTGTCGGTGGTGGTGTTTCTGATTTTGCGCTTGGCCCCCGGTGACCCTGCCGCCGTCATTGCGGGCAACAACGCCACCAGCGAAGACATCGCCAACATCCGCAGCCAGTTGGGCTTGGACCGCAACATCGTCAGCCAATACGGCATTTGGCTGGGCAAGGTGGTGCAGGGCGATTTGGGTTACTCCTATTACTTAGGCAAGCCGGTGCTGGAACTCATCGCTCAGCGCATGGAGCCCAGTTTGTCCTTGGCCTTGGGTACGGCCTTGCTGGCGGTGTGTGTGGCCGTGCCTTTGGGTACCTTGGCGGCGTGGCGCATGGGTGGCTGGCTGGACCGATCGTTGTCGGCGTTTTCAGTAGCGGGTTTTTCGGTGCCGGTGTTTGTGATTGCCTATGGTTTGATTTATGTGTTTGCGATTCGCTTGCAATGGTTGCCGGTGCAGGGCTACAAGCCCTTGTTTGGCCCGCAAGCCGGCAGTCTGTGGGATTGGATGCGTCAGTTGGTCTTGCCATGGTTGACCTTGGGGACCATCTACATTGCCTTGATTGCCCGCATGACCCGTGCCAGTGTGTCCGAGGCCTTGAGCGAAGACTACATACGCACCGCACGCGCCAAAGGCATAGGCGAGATGGCGGTGTTGTTGCGCCATGCGTTGGCGAACGCGGCGGTGCCCATCGTCACCGTGATTGGCATTGGTGTGGCGCTCTTGATTGGCGGCGTGGTGGTCACTGAAACGGTGTACGCCATCCCGGGTTTGGGTTCGCTGACGGTGGACGCGGTGCTCAACAGAGACTTTCCTGTCATTCAAGGTTTGGTGCTGTTTTTCTCTTGCAGCTATGTGTTCATCAATTTGCTGGTGGACCTGAGCTATGTGTTTTTAGACCCGAGGATTCGTCACTGATGGCTACCTCGCTGCAAAGCCGTTTATGGGACCACGGGTCGGTGCGTTTTGGCGTGGCGGTGTTGGCCTTGATGGTCATCGTCGCAGTCTTTGCCCCATGGCTGGGCACCGTAGACCCCGCAGCCATGGACGCCAACCACATCAACAAAGCGGCGGGCATGGCGGGCGACTTTGCGCTACCGGACGGTCAAGTGCTGGCCCACACCTTTTGGTTGGGTACAGATAACTTTGGCCGCGATATTTACAGCCGTGTGCTGTATGGCAGTCGCATTTCCTTGGTGGTGGGTATCGCAACCGCTGTGTTGGCCTTGGGCTTGGGTGGTTTGTGTGGCATGTTGGCGGGGTATTTCCGACGTGTTGATATGTTGTTGATGCGTTTCATGGATGGCTTGATGGCCATACCTGCCGTGCTGCTGGCGATTGCCTTGGTGGCGGCGTTGGGCGCGAATGTGGCCACCGTGGTGATCGCGATTGCCATTCCCGAAGTGCCGCGTGTCACCCGATTGGTGCGGTCCCTGGTGCTGACCTTGCGTGAAGAACCTTATGTGGAGGCTGCCCGCGCCTTGGCTACACCCACCTCCGTCATTTTGTGGCGGCATATTCTGCCCAACGCCATGGCGCCGCTGTTGGTGCAAGGCACGTTTGTGGCGGCGTCGGCCGTGCTGACCGAAGCGATTTTGAGTTTCTTAGGACTAGGCTTGCCCCCCGATGTGCCCACCTGGGGCAACATCATGGCCGAGGGGCGGGTGCAGTTCAGCCAGCAGCCTGGCAATGTCTTGTTCCCCGCCTTGTTCTTGGTGCCCACGGTGCTGGCTATCAACCTTTTAGGGGATGGATTGCGCGATGTGCTGGACCCCAAATTTGCCAAGCG
>JAIXYA010000148.1 GCA_027490485.1 Comamonadaceae bacterium | reverse complement strand
CTCTTTGGCCATGCGCCATGTAGAAGCCACCCATGCCAGTGTCATCACTGGGGTGCTGCCACTGGCCACCGCGAGTTTGGCGGCAGTGATGAACAAACAAAGACCGTCATGGGGCTTTTGGCTGTGCGCTGTCACAGGCACGGGTTTGGTGGTGGGTTTTGCGCTGCTGCGCTCGGGTCAATCGGGCTTGCATTTGCAAGCGGCGGATTTGCTGCTGTTGGGTGCCATGGCCTTTGCCGCTGTGGGCTACGCTTGGGGAGGACGCATGTCGCAAAGCATGGGGCCTGAGCAAGTCATTTGCTGGGCCTTGGTGGTATCGCTGCCAGTGACCCTGCCTTTGGCTTGGTTTAGCCAACCCACCCAAGCCGCGCCATGGAGCGCCTGGGCCGGTTTTGCTTATGTATCGTTGTTTTCGATGTGGCTGGGTTTTTTTGCTTGGTACCGCGGCTTGGCCATGGGCGGCACGGTGCGGGTAAGCCAAATCCAGTTGCTGCAACCGTTTTTGGGCATGTTGATCGCCATTCCCGTTTTGGGCGAAGGTTTGGATGCCACAACAGTGAGCTTTGGTTTGGCGGTGGTGGCCACCGTGTTTGTGAGTCGGCGCATGGCGGTTCAGCGCTGAGATGGCGTCGCTGCGCTCGCCATGACGAGAGATCACAGACGTCACTGCGAGCCCGGAGGGCGCAGCAGTCACGCCAGCACGGTGCCGCTGATGCAGGTCACCGAGTCGCCGCCCACCCAAACCTGACCCGCATCATCTTGGTTCAGGTGAACACGGCCGCGTCGATCGAGCACTGTGCCCTGAATCGCCACATAGCTTGAAGGGGCCAAACCCGCACCCATCAACCATTGCGCTACCGCGGCGTTCAGGCTGCCGGTCACCGGGTCTTCGCACAAACCGTTGTTGCCCGGAAAAAATGCACGCACCTCGAACTGCGCGTCGCCTGCCGCGTGCGCGCCCACGACGCCCACCTTGCCCCGCGGCCCGATCACGCCAATGTCCAGTCCTTGCAACACCTGCGCATCGGGTTGAAGCGCCAGCACCTGATCGGCTGAAGCCAGCATGACGCCGCGCCACTGCGGGCCGTTGTCGCACCAAGCGTGGTGAAGAATGTCGGCTCGGGCAATCCCCAAACCCCGGGCGATGAGTTGCAGATCGGCCTCGTCAAGTGGACCCCCTCTGCGCAAGGGTGGCGCGGCAAAAGCGAGGCGATTGCCCTCGCGCTTGATCTTCACCAAGCCCACGCCGCATTCTTGGACCACGTCTTGGCCCTTGGGCACGCCACCGGCTTCCAGCCAGGCATGGCAGGTGCCCAAGGTGGGGTGGCCGGCAAATGGCAATTCGCGCCCAGGGCAAAAAATCCGCACCGCGTAGTCCGCCTCGGGCTGAGTGGGCGGCAACACAAAGGTGGCCTCGGACAAATTGGTCCAATTGGTGAAAGCCTGCATCTGTGAGGTGCTCAAGCCCGTGCCGTCAAGCACCACGGCCAGCGGGTTGCCCAAGTAGGGCTGGTCGGTGAACACATCGACTTGGGCGAAGCGGCGCGGGGTCATGGGAGGCTCCTGTTTAGCGTTGAGAGCGGGGATTGTGTCGGAGATTGCTTCGGGGCGTTGCCCCTCGCCATGACGGAGTCGGTCACCCGCGAGACCGTTTGCCAAGCTGAGATTGGCGACAATCTCCGCCATGGGAACCCTTTACTTAGTGCGCCACGGCCAGGCCTCGTTTGGTGCTGACGATTACGACAATCTTTCGCCCTTAGGACACCAACAAAGTCAGCGTTTGGGCGCGTATTTTCGTGAGCGCGGCTTGCAGTTTGAGGCGGTGCTGATGGGCAGTCTCAAGCGCCATCGGCAAACCTTTGAAGGTATTCAAGAAGGCTTGCAGGCGCCACAACTGCAACCACTGGTATGGCCGGGCCTGAACGAATACGACAGCCACGCGGTGATCCATGCCATCCACCCCGAGCCTTTGGCCAAACCCAACACACCTGAGCTGTACAAACACCATTTCGGTTTGCTGCGCAAGGGTCTGCAAGCGTGGATGCACGCCAAGGCGCAACCCGCAGGCATGCCGCTTTTCACCGATTTTGTGCAAGGCATCCAAGACGCCTTGGCCCATGTACGGGCGCAGCACAGCGGCGATGTGTTGATGGTCTCCAGTGGCGGCCCCATCTCCACCGCGGTGGGCACACTGCTGGGCACGCCGCCTGAAAGCATCATCGAAATGAATATGCGCATTCGCAACACCGCGGTCAGTGAGTTGGTGTTCAGCCCCAAACGCCACACCTTGGTGAGTTTCAACACCATCAACCATTTGGATGCACCCGCCTACCGCGACTGGGTGACGTTCACCTGAAGTTCAGATGGCTTCGGGGCTTTGCCCCTTGCCATGGCGGTATCAGATCAATGGCTCAAAGCGGCTGATTTCTTGAATCAGCTTGGCTAGCTGCACGCCCACGGCGTCCAACAGCGCTTGGCCTTTGACGGACGTGGCTGCTGCGGCGTTACCTGCCGCGCCATGCAGGTTGTAATCCTGCATATGCCAGCCCAGTTTGGCGCTTTTGCCGTCGCCCAACAGCGCAAAGTCTTGGGCGCGTTGCTCAGAAGTCGAGGCGAAATGCTGCGCCTCGGGCATGCGCACTTTGTGCGGCGCAATCGCCAGCATCAGCGAGGTTTCCATGTCGCCGCCATGCACGCCAAAGCGCTGCTCATGGGCATCAAATGCATTTAACGCCTCGCCCAAAGGCAGTTGGTACCAGTTGCTGCTGAACACGGTGAGGCCACAGTGGCCACGCAGTTCACGCGCCACCACGTCCATCAGGGCCACATTGCCGCCATGGGCGTTGAAGAGCAAGAGTTTTTTCACGCCCACCCGCGCCACGCTCTCACCCAAAGCACACCATTGCTCGATGACCGAGGCGGGTGAAAAACTCAGGGTGCCGTCATAGGCCAGATGCTCAGAGCTCAAGCCCACGCTTTGGGTGGGCAGCACCAGCACTTGGTCAGCAGGCTGTAAATGACCTAAAGCAGCAGCCAGCATGGCGTTGACCAAATCGGTGTCCACCGACAAGGGCAAATGCGGCCCATGCTGCTCGGTGGCGCCCATTGGTAAAACCGCGACAGCCTGTGCGGCGTCAAGCTCAGCAAAGTCGGTGGTGATGCAATCAGCCCAGTAACGTGGAAAAACCTTCATGCGCTGCATCTTAAAGGCTTGGGTAACATGGCCCTTATGCGTGTCTACTTGCTTCGTTTTTTTGCTTTGATCAGCCTGGGCTTGGGTAGCTGCTTTGCCCAGATGCCCCCCACCAGCGTGGTCACCACGCCCCAAGTGCGCGCCGAGTTGGTGGCCCATGCGCCACAAGGCTTGAAGGCGGGTGAACCACTGAGCTTGGGCTTGCTGCTGCAGCACCAACCGGGCTGGCACACCTATTGGCTGAATGCAGGTGACAGCGGTTTGGCCACGCAACTGAACTGGACCCTGCCCCAAGGGCTGCAAGCGGGCAAAACCCTGTGGCCCATACCCCACATGATCCGTGTGGGCGACATGGTCAACCATGGTTTTGAGGGCCAGGTGTTGCTGGGTGTGCCCGTTTTGGTGGACAAAGGCTTTGCAGCCAAGACTGCCACGCTGAAGATTCAACTCCAAGCAAGTTGGTTGGTGTGCAAGCAAGAATGTATTCCGCAAGAGGGCAAGTTTGAAATCCAACTGCCGGTGGCTGGCAGCACCGCCAGCCATTCAGCGGCTTTTGAGGCTCTGCTGTCTGCGCAGCCCCAAACTTTGCAACCTTCACCCCAAATCGCCCACATATCAGACAAGGGTTTGGCCTTGCGCATTCAAGGGTTGCCGCCCAGCTTGCAAGGCCAGCCTTTGCAACTTTTTGCCGAATCCACCGAGGTCTTGGCAAGCGGTTTGGGTGCGGACGCATTGGCTGGTCAGTGGCAAGGCACAGACTATGTGCTGCAAGCGCCTTTGCACGTCATGCGCAGCAGCGAACCCGCCAAACTGGGACTGCTCATTGTGGGCGGTTCTGCTGACCAAGCCAAAGCATGGCACTTGAACTTGGCTGTCCAAGGCACTTGGCCGCCCGAGGGCAGCGCCACCATGGCCAAAGCCTCGGCGCTTGCCAGCCCTGCTCCCATACAACCGGTTGAAGCGGCAGCGAGTTGGCCAGCCTTGCTCGCCGCCTTATTGGGTGCATTCTTGGGCGGTTTGTTGTTGAATTTGATGCCCTGTGTGTTGCCGGTGCTGGCCATCAAGGTGCTGTCGCTCAGCCAGCACCACCACAGCGGGGCCGAACGCCGTGCCATCGGCATCACTTATGCGTTAGGGGTGATTGCCAGCATGCTGGGCTTGGCGCTGTTGGTAGCGGGCCTGCGGGCCTCGGGTCAGCAGTTGGGCTGGGGCTTTCAGCTGCAGTCGCCGCTGGTGGTGTCGGCACTTGCCCTGCTGTTCACCTTGATCGCTTTGAACCTGTTGGGCGTGCTTCAGCTTAATGCTGGGTGGAGCAGCGGCTTGGCAGCGAAATGGGTGCGTCACCCGTTGGCCGATGCTTTTCTGTCGGGCGTGCTGGCCGTGGTGGTAGCCGCGCCCTGCACCGCGCCTTTCATGGGTGCCTCGGTGGGCATTGCCCTCACCTTGCCTTTGTGGCAAGGCCTGTTGATCTTTATTGCTTTGGGCTTGGGCTTGGCGCTGCCATTCACGCTCCTCAGTTGGGTGCCGGCTTGGGCACGCTGGTTGCCCCGCCCAGGGGTGTGGATGGAGCGTCTTCGCCAATTGCTGGCCTTTCCCATGTTGGCCACCGTGGTGTGGTTGCTGTGGGTGCTGGGCCAGCAAACCAGTATCGATGGCATGGCGGTGATGCTGGCTGCGCTGCTGTTGGTGAGCGCCTGTGTATGGGCCTTGAGTTTGTCGGGCAAAGCCAAATGGCTGGGTACCGGTCTGTGGGGCGGGGTACTGCTGTTGCTGGTGCTCAGCTGGGGACCGCTGGTGTGGAAAGAAGCCCCAGCCCTCACCGACAAGTCCAGCAACAACGCTGAATGGCAAGCTTGGTCGCCTGAGCGAGAGGCCTCTGCACTGCAAGCGGGTCAAACCGTCTTCATTGATTTCACGGCGGCTTGGTGCGTCACCTGCCAAGTCAACAAACAAACCACGCTGCGCGACGCCAAGGTGTTGCAAGCGTTTGCCGACAAAAAAGTGCTGCTTTTACGCGCCGACTGGACGCGGCGCGACCCCGCCATCACCCAAGCGCTGGGGCGTTTGGGGCGCAGCGGTGTGCCTGTCTATGTTTTGCTGGTGCCTCAGACCCCCCCCAAAGTCTTGTCCGAGGTGCTCAGTCCTGACTTGGTGTTGCAAACCCTGGCTGGCCTGTAAAACTGTCAACTTCGGGTGACACCCGAGTGCAAAGCCCGCCTGTCCTGCCACAATAGGGCCATGAACACACCTCTACTCAACGACAGCTTCCTCAAAGCCTGCTTGCGTCAGGCCACCGACCACACCCCCGTTTGGCTGATGCGCCAAGCCGGTCGCTATTTGCCCGAGTACTGCGCCACCCGCGCCAAGGCCGGCAGCTTCATGGGCTTGGCCACCAATGTGGACTACGCCACCGAGGTCACCCTGCAGCCGCTGGACCGCTACCCGCTGGACGCGTCGATTTTGTTCTCCGACATCTTGACCGTCCCGGACGCCATGGGCCTGGGCCTGTCCTTCGCGCAAGGCGAAGGCCCCAAATTTGCCAAAGTGGTGCGCGACGAAGCCGCGGTGGCAGAGTTGGCCGTGCCCGATATGCACAAGCTGCAATATGTATTTGACGCGGTCACCAGCATCCGCAAGGCCTTGAACGGGCGGGTGCCGCTGATTGGTTTTTCGGGCAGCCCTTGGACCTTGGCCTGTTACATGGTGGAAGGCGGCGGCTCGGACGACTACCGTTTGGTGAAAAGCCTGATGTACAGCCGCCCGGACCTGATGCACCGAATCTTGGCCATCAACGCCGACGCCGTGGCCCTCTATTTAAATACCCAAATCGAAGCCGGTGCCCAAGCGGTGATGGTGTTTGACAGCTGGGGCGGGGTGCTGGCCGATGGCGCTTTCCAAGAATTCAGCCTGGCCTACACGCGTCGGGTGTTGGCGCAGCTCAAGCGCAGCCACGACGGTGCCATCATTCCCCGACTGGTGTTCACCAAGGGCGGCGGTTTGTGGCTGCCCGAGATGAAAGACCTGGACTGCGAGGTGCTGGGCCTGGACTGGACCATGAACCTGGGCACCGCTCGGCGTTTGGTGGGTGGCGAGGTCGGTGGACCGGGCAAAGCTTTGCAAGGCAACATCGACCCCAACATCTTGTTTGCGCCACCCGCGCAAATCGCCACTGAAGTGCACCACGTGCTCGACAGCTTTGGTCAGCCCCACACCGACCCCAACACCACCGGCCCGACCCACATCTTCAACCTCGGTCATGGCATCAGCCAGTTCACGCCGCCCGAGCATGTGAGCGCCTTGGTCGAGGCGGTGCACAGCCACTCCAAAAAGCTGCGTCAAGCCGCCTGAACACCACTTTTGACAAAAAAGTTTTACGTGCCGCAATGTAGTTATGCACATTTTTTTGGCGACTGCTTAACTAAGGACTTACACCCTCAAAAAAATTTGCGACTCTTAAGTTTTTATTTAAGTGCTTGATTTATATAGACTCTATGAGCTGCCAATTTTTCGTGCATTGTGTTCAAAGCCTTGATTTATCGGGCTTGCAGCGTCAGTATGACAAGCTGTCAACAAAGTTATCCACAGAATTTTGGGATGACTGTCAAAGCCCCTTGTCAATCAATGACTTAGCTCAATTAGTGAAGATTCGTCTCAGTTTCGCGTCGCAAATGAGGGCTTGACATGCGTCGAGAAATTTCTGTTCTGGTACCAACACCGGCTTACAGCCGATTAACGGGGCCATTGACTTACGAAACGCAGGAAGATTTGCAGCCCGGTTGTCTGGTGCGGGTGCCCTTGGGGCAGCGAGATACCTTGGGATTGGTTTGGCCGCAAGCGCCAGAGCAGCCCGCAACTTCAGCGCATGCCCTCAAAGCCATCCATTCGGTTTTGCACGGCATTCCCCCTTTGTCAGCCCATTGGCTGAAACTGATTGACTTTGCAGCCCACTATTACCAACGCAGCGCCGGTGAATTTGCCATGGCCTGCTTGCCACCGTCCTTGCGCGACATGACGGCGCTGCAATTTGAACGCAAGCTCTCGCGGCTCAAACCCTTGGCGCCCGTCAGCGCAGAAAAGGCTTTGCAGCCTCCTCTCACCCCTGAACAGACCCAAGTATTGGCGCAACTGGCCCAACACAGCGGTCCTTTTTTGTTGCATGGCAACACCGGCAGCGGCAAAACTGAGGTGTATTTGCGCCGCGCAGCCCGGATGCTGGAAGACACCCCCCAAGCCCAAGTTTTGTTGCTGGTGCCCGAGATCAACCTGACACCGCAGCTCGAAGCCAGGGTGCGCCAACGTTTTGCCCATTTGGGCGAGACCGCCATCGTCGCCATGCACAGCGCCATGACACCGGCGCAACGTCTTAACAGTTGGCTGGCAGCGCATTTGGGCACAGCACGCATCGTTTTGGGTACGCGTTTGGCTGTGCTGGCGTCTATGCCTGAGCTCAAACTCATCGTTGTCGATGAGGAACACGACCCCAGCTACAAGCAACAAGAAGGAGCGCGGTACTCGGCGCGTGATTTGGCGGTCTACCGCGGCCAACTGGAAGGCGCACAAGTGCTGCTGGGTTCGGCCACACCGTCGCTGGAAAGTTGGCACCACAGCCGAGCCGCCGTAGAAGGGCAACCCGCACCCCGCTACACCCGCTTGTCCATGCCCAGCCGCGTGGGTGACGGCGCCTTGCCAATGCTAAGGCGGGTGGACATGAACAACCAACCGCGCAAAACCTTGCTCTCGGCACCGCTGTTGGCCGCCATGCGTGAGCGGCTTGGCCGGCAAGAACAGGTGTTGGTCTTGTTAAACCGACGTGGCTATGCGCCGGTCTTGCATTGCGCTGAGTGCGGCTGGAAAAGCGAATGCCCGCATTGCAGCGCTTACCGTGTGTTTCACAAAGGCGACCGCACCCTGCGCTGCCACCATTGCAGCCTGACCCAAGCCGTGCCGCGTGCCTGCCCTGCCTGCGGCAACCAAGACATCGGTGTGCTGGGCCATGGCACAGAAAAAGTTGAAGAATCGCTGGCAGAGTTGCTGGCGGATGTAAAGCGTCCCGATGGTTCGCCCTTGCGGGTGGCACGCATTGACGCGGACAGCACCCGTCTCAAAGGTGAATTGGTCAAACAACTCGCCCAAGTGCATGACGGGGAAGTGGATATATTGGTGGGCACGCAAATGGTGGCCAAGGGCCACGACTTTCGCCGTGTCAGTTTGGTGGTGGCGCTCAACCCCGATGGGGCTTTGTTTTCGGCTGACTTTCGCGCCCCCGAGCGGCTGTTTTCGCTGTTGCTGCAAGCCGCAGGCCGCGCTGGACGAGACGCGCAACTGGGCGCGGCGCAAGGCTGTGAAATGTGGGTGCAAACCTTTCACCCCACCCATCCTGTGTTTGAGTTTTTAAAGCGCCACGATTTCGCAGGCTTTGCAGCCCAGCAACTGCTCGAGCGTGAGCAAGCCGGGCTGCCGCCTTTCAGCTTTCAAGCATTGCTGCGTGCAGAGGCGCGAACGCAGCAAGCCGCGCAAGATTTTTTGAACGCCGCCAAAGCATTGGGGGAGGCGCGTTTGCCTGCCGATGCGGGAGGTTTAAGCGTTTACCCCGCAGTCCCCATGAGCATGCAACGCGTGGCCAATGTGGAACGGGCACAAATGCTGGTGGAGAGCCCATCACGCAAATACCTGCAGCAATTTTTGGCTGCTTGGCAAGACGACTTGCAGCAACTTCGCACACAACACAAAGCGGTGCTGCGCTGGGCCATTGATGTGGACCCACTGGCGATTTAAGGGGCGATTTAAAGGCGTTTTGTCAGGCCTTGCACCAAGCCACCCAAGCTGAAAAGCTGGGGAAGGCCAAAGCGGTGGAGAGCAAAATCACCCGCGTGATGCGAGCGCTGTCAGCGCCAAAGCGCTCGGCCAGCAAGGCGCTGTTGCTGGCGCTGGGCAAGGCGGCGACCAGCACCACCGCCATCAAGGCGGTTGGCGTGAGGGGCAGGCCCAGTTGCATCAACACCCAGCCCAAAACGCACACCAACACGGGGTGAACCACCAGCTTCAAAAAAACCAGCAAAGCGTCCACTCCGCCGCGCTGCCAATGCCACCAACCCCGCGAATCGCTGGGGACGGGCCGCGCCAGCAATGTACCGATGGTGAACAAAGCCACGGGGGGGGCTGCCCCCGCCATCAATCCCACGGTTTGGGTCAGCATCTCGGGCACCACCCAGGCATTGATGGACACCAAAGCGCCCAAACCGATCGCCCATGTCAATGGAATACTGAACACGCTTTTGATGGCCTGAAGCAGCGCGGTGCGAGCCCCATGGGTTTGCGCTTGGTCTAGGCGGGACAGCGCAATGCACGCCGAGCTGGTGAAAAACAAATCCACCACGATGGTGACGATGGCAGGCCCTACCGCGGCTGTGCCAAACAAGCTCAGCAGCAAAGGCAGGCCCATATAGCCGGTGTTGGGAAAAGCCACCGCCATGGTGCCAAAAGCGGATTCGTTCCAGTTGTGGTGCTTCTTGAGCGTCCACATGCCCAACAGCACCATCATGCTGGCGCTCAAGCTGTAGAGCAAAGCCACCGAAACGTCGAGCAACTGCGCCATGGGCGTGTTGGCACCAAAACGAAACAGCATGCAAGGCAGGGCGAAATACAGCACAAAGCCGTTGAGCCCAGGAATCGCGTCCAAGGGCAGCCAGCCCCGCTTGGCAGCCACGTAGCCAGCCAACACCAAAGCGAAAAAGGGAAAGGTGACACCAAGAATCGAGAGCATGTGCGGGGATTGTCATCGCTATGATGGCTGGCTTTGCCGGCTTCGCTGCCCCTACTGTCACCTGCATGTCATCGGACCTGAATCTCCCCCAACTCGAAGCGGTCCACCATGTGCAAGGGCCTTGCCTGGTGCTGGCTGGTGCAGGCTCTGGCAAAACAAGGGTCATCACCCACAAAATTGGCCACCTGATTCAGCTGGGGCTGGCACCCGAGCGCATCGCCGCCATCACCTTCACCAACAAAGCCGCCGCGGAGATGCGTGAACGCGCCAAGCAGTTGGTGGGGCGCGACGCGCAAAAAGTGGTGATTTGCACCTTCCACGCCTTGGGCGTGCGCATGCTGCGGCAAAACGGCGAGGCGCTAGGTCTGAAAAACAACTTCAGCATTTTGGACACCGACGACGTGACCTCCATCTTGAAAGACGCAGGCGGCACCACCGACGCGGCCACGGCACGCCAATGGCAGTGGGCCATCAGCCTGTGGAAAAACCAAGGCCTGAACGCCGCCATGGCCGAGGCGCAAGCCAGCAACGACAACGAGCGCATCACCGCCCGCATCATGGCGCGCTACGAGGAACGCCTGAGCGCTTACCAAAGCGTGGACTTTGACGATTTGATCGGCCTGCCCCTGAAGCTGCTGCAACAACACGAACAGGTGCGCAACCAGTGGCAACAGCAAATAGGCCATGTGCTGGTGGACGAGTACCAAGACACCAACACCACCCAGTACGAGGTGTTGAAACTCTTG
>JAIXYA010000235.1 GCA_027490485.1 Comamonadaceae bacterium | reverse complement strand
TGCACCTGCCACCCCTGCTACGCCCCCTGCCGCTACACAGCAAAAACGCCCCTGGGGAGCGATGCTGGGCGGACTGGCAGCTGGTCTTGGTCTGGCATGGTTGGCTAGTTCCATGGGGTTTGGTGAAGAGCTGGGGCAGTTCATGATGTTTGGTCTTATCGCCTTGGTCATCATGATGGCGGTCGGCTACTTTATGCGACGCAGAGCCGCTGCCGAAAACCCTTCGGCAAACACCAGTCCCTTCGCCTTTCAAGGTGCTGGGGCAACACCGCCTGTACAACAGCAAACTACCCGGTTCAATGCCCATCCCAATGCGACTCATTCCGCATCGGGAAGCATGATTGGCTCAGCGGTCAGCGGATTTCAGCCTACTTGGTCCATTCCTGCTGGTTTTGATGTCAATGGTTTTCTGCACCACGCTAAAGAAAACTTTGTCACCATGCAAGATGCTTGGGACAGATCAGATACCGCTAGCCTGCGAAACCTGATGACAGACGACATGCTGACAGAAATCAAAGCGCAAATTGCGGAGCGTGACGCCAGCAGTTCTGTGGGCCACATGACCAAAACTGAAGTGGTAACTCTTGATGCCAAGTTACTGGGTATTGAAGAATCCTATGACAGCCACTTGGCCAGTGTCGAGTTCTCTGGGTTGATTCGGGAAGATGTCGGGGCCCAAGCTGAGACCTTTAAAGAAGTCTGGAATATGTCGCTGAGTAAAGCCCCCAACAGTGGTTGGCTTGTGGCTGGCATTCAGGCTACTGCCTAGCTTTACCCTTTAGCCCCCTCTTCCTAGCTTTGGTTGGGTGAGGAGCCACCTAGAAAAGCATCGTTAAAAGCGATGCTTTTTTCTTTTGGAATGCACTGTTGACAAGTAACATCCAAAATGAATAATCAGGTCTACATATTGATACCCGCTCGATGACAATAAAATCTTCCTACAAGGGAAACAAACAAAATTTGCCAAGCAAGCCTTGTCAAGTTTGTGGGCGTGAAATGACTTGGCGTAAATCGTGGGCCAAGAACTGGTCAGAGGTTAAGTACTGTTCAGATGCTTGTAGAAAATACAAAACCAGAAGCACGACACACTGAGGTGTGCAAGACCATGCTAATTTCCCGCTAATGACCATCGAATACGTATCCTATAATGAAAAACAAGTTTTTAACCTCAACCTAGGTAAGGAATACAGTGTTCAAAATCTTCAGTCTTGTTTTTGGGGTTCTTTTCCTGATTTGCGCTGGTTTGCAGTGGAATGACCCAGACCCTTATTTTTGGATTCCGCTCTATCTTCTTTCGGCATTGTCTTGTGCATTAGCTTTCAAGCAGGTGAATGCTTTACGCTTCAATATGTTCAACATTGCGCTGTATTCAGCCTATGCCATTTATTTGTTTGTGGCGCAAGATGGTGTTATCTCATGGGCTACAGAGCACCATTTCGACTCCTTGACCCAATCTATGATGGCCTCCACACCTTGGATCGAAAACACCAGAGAGTTTGGTGGTCTATTCATTATGTTGGTGGTTTGCGCCATCAATTTGTATGTCAGCAGACAACAACTGTCTAACGATAACTTTACCGAAGAAGACGACAAGCACGTCAGTACTTGAACCTTCAACACAATGAAAGCCCCTATGTCTTTTTCCAAAATCATTCAACTTTTTGTTGCTTCTCTTTGTTTATCCTCCGGTGCATGGGCTGAAACTCCCATCCAGCTGGTGAAAGTTGTTGGTGGTTTGAATAAGCCATTAGCCATGGTTCAACCCCAAGGCGACTCGCGAATGTTCATCATGGAACACGAGGGGCTGATCAAGGTTTTGGAAGACGGCAAAATCACCCACACACTGTTGGACTTGACCTCAAAAGTTCTGCCTTTTAACTCCGACTACAGCGAAGCCGGTTTGTTGGGGATGGCTATTCATCCCAATTTCCAGAAAAACGGGAAAATTTATGTGGCTTACTCTGCTCCCTTGGGGTCAGACAGCACCGTCGCACCAGCCGGTTTTTCACACCTGAATGTGGTGGAAGAATTTGTGGTGAGCAAGTCATCCAAAAACCGCATAGACCCCAATTCAGGTAAGCGTGTCCACTCTTTGCCCTGGCCTAATTTCAACCACAATGGGCATTGGATAGGTTTTGGTCCCGACCAAATGCTCTATATTTCCACGGGCGACGGTGGCTACAAAGCTGAGTGGACAGAGAAAAAAGCCAACTACAACAGCCAAAAACTAGATAATTACTTCGGAAAAATCCTTCGTATCGACGTATCACAAAGCACCAAAGACAAACCTTACCGAATTCCTGCTGACAACCCCATGGTCAAGGTACCTGAAGCACTGCCTGAAATTTGGGCATTTGGTTTACGCGATCCTTGGCGTTGTTCTTTTGACTCCCAAGGAAGCAAACAGTTAATTTGTGGAGATGTCCAAGAAGACAGTTTTGAGTCCATCAAGATCATTGAAAAAGGCAAGAACATGGGTTGGCCAATCGTTGAGGGCCAAATGCGCTGCTTCAGCTGGGACAATCCACAGACTCACAAAGACAATTGCGACAAATCGGCCATTAACCCTGCTGTGATTGAGTACCCCAATTGCTCTGCCGTGCCTGCTGGTTGCAAAGGTATTTCCGTGGCAGGCGGTTACATACACCGTGGCAGCTCCTCAAAGTTGAATGGCAAATATATTTTTGGTGACTGGAGCAAGCGGTTTGACCAAAACGATGGGCAAGTCTTTGTGGCCTCACCTTCCAAGACTGGCTCGTGGTCGATAGTGAACACCCGGGTAGAAATGAGTGAGCCCACCGCCAATGGCAAGCTGCCCTTTATTTTGTCGTTTGCACAAGACAGCAAAGGCAATGTGTACGCTTTGACAGCTGTTAACAGCAAACGTAACAAGGTGACGGACGACGCTATTTATATGGTCACAGCAAAATAATTGGTCGATCACTTTTAGCGCATTTTTGCGCTAATACCTGAAGATTGATTTAGATTCAAGATCTGTTCAATCACCAAGGAGTTGCTATGGCGTCTGTCTTCACCCCTGCTCAACTGGCTGCATTTGAGACAGATGGCTATGTGCTGATCCGTGGTTTATTCGACTCGCAAGAGATTTCGCTTCTGCGCAGATCGATTGAGCAGGATCCGGATCTACAAAACAGTTTGTACAACCGTAGGGATGCTCAGGGCAAAGCCACCATGATGGCAACATGGAACCATCCTGGCGACAGCGCGTACGGACTCGCCGCGAGAAGTGAGCGTGTGGTTGACACCATGGAGCAAATGCTTGGCGGTGAGGTCTACCATTACCACTCCAAACTCACCGCCAAAGAGCCCTTGGATGGCGGTGCTTGGGAATGGCACCAGGATTACGGTTACTGGTACCACAACGGCTGTTTGCTACCTCACATGGCTAGCGTCATGGTAGCGCTGGACAGGGCCAACAAAGAAAACGGTTGCTTGCAAGTTTTACGCGGGTCTCACTTAGCAGGACGAGTTGATCACGGCATCATCCCTGGCGAGCAAGTTGGCGCAGACCCCAAACGCGTGGAAGAAATGTTACGTACCATGCCGCTGGACTATGCGGAAATGGAACCCGGTGACGGTTTGTTTTTTCATGCAAACGTGATGCACCGCTCGGATCAGAACCGCTCGCCTAACCGTCGCTGGACAGTTCTGTTTTGCTATAACGCGGCGCGAAACAACCCGTTTATTGAGCATCACCATCCCATGTACACGCCGCTGGTCAAAGTCAGTGATGACGCTATCAAGCAGGCTGGGGTTAAATTTTCTGGCGCCGGACAGGACGCCTTCATGAAGACGTTTTCCAATCCCCCCGGTTTGAAGCAGCGTTTAAATGCACAGCCCTAATGGAGAAATCTCTGTTGAAATTAACGCTCGTAGCGTGTTTCTTATTTGCATTCATACCAGTCCAAGCATCGGATGGATTTACAAAGCTTAAGAATGAGGTTCAAGTCACCTGTCAACCTGGACAGGCATTTTTTTGTAGCAATATGCATGTTTCTTGTGCAGGCAAAACCAATGTGCCAACATTTCCTTTCACTGTGCGCACTAGGGGAAAGACAGTTGAATTGAATGCACCTACTGGCTTTGAAGTGTTTAACCAACTGTATGTGGCCAGCCAGGTTCAATGGGGTGTTGAAGCTTTGTATGCGGTCGTTACCCCTGTCGATTCAGCTGGGTACATCAAGATTTTCCAAAACGGAAACTATGTCTTCAGGTACTACCCTTCAAAACAAGCTGATGGAATCATGTCGCTTGGAAAATGCGAGTAAAGAAAAAGCTTGATGAATAATTCTTTGGTGGGTGCAAGACCTTCAAATACTTTTTTGATTAACTCTTTTTGACAGTTCTTCAGCGGATTCTTTGCGCTCGCTGTAACGGTCAACCAAGTAGTGTGCAATATCGCGCGTGAGCAATGTGAACTTCAGCAGTTCTTCCATCACATCAACCACCCTGTCGAAATAAGCTGATGGCTTCATGCGACCATCTTCCTCAAATTCTAAAAATGCTTTGGCCACAGAGCTCTGATTCGGAATGGTCAGCATCCGCATCCAACGCCCAAGTATTCGCATTTGGTTCACCGCATTGAAAGACTGCGAACCACCACAGACTTGCATCACCGCCAAAGTTTTACCCTGCGTCGGCCGAACAGCACCAAGCGACAAAGGAATCCAATCGATCTGACTCTTCATGATTCCAGTCATGGCACCATGACGTTCGGGTGAAGACCACACCATCCCCTCGGACCAAGCAGCCAAGTCACGCAACTCCTTAACCTTGGGGTGGGTATCAGGTGCTGCGTCAGGTTGGGGAAGCCCCATAGG
>JAIXYA010000009.1 GCA_027490485.1 Comamonadaceae bacterium | reverse complement strand
TGACAGTACATAAAACGTATCGCAGCCAGCAGGTGCCATGGCCGGATCGGTCGCTGTGGGGCGGTGCAGGTAAAGGCTGAAATCATCAGCCAGGTGGTGGCGCTTGAAAATGTCTTTAAGCAAGCCCTTGTAACGTGGCCCGAGCAACATCATGTGGTGCGGCACATCTTCGTACCGCTTGTTTGTGCCGAAATACCAAACGAATAAGCTCATCGAGTATTTGCCGGCCTCAACTTTGGCGTTGCTCCAGACCTTGCGGTGTTTGGCGTCGATCAGGTTCTTGTAAGTCCAGGCGGTATCCGCATTACAAACCACAATATCAGCGGGCAATGTCTCGCCATTGACCAGGGTCACCCCCGTGGCGCGACCATCGGCGACTTCGATGCGGCGCACTTCAGCGCCAGTTCGCAAACTGCCTCCCATGCCCTCTAGCAAATCAACCAAGCCGTTGACCAAAGTTCCTGTGCCGCCCATAGCCCAGTGCACGCCATAACGCCGCTCCAAGGCGTTGATGAGCGAGTAAACACAGGTGACAGAAAACGGATTGCCGCCAATCAGCAGCGACTGCAGACTCATGGCTTGGCGCAGTTTGGGGTGCTTCAGATGGCTGGCAACCATGGCATGCAAGCTGCGCCAACCTTTCATGCGAACCATCGAGGGTATTGCTTTCAGCAAGTCGGCTGTGCTATCAAAAGCATGGCACCCAAGGGATTCAAAACCCAGCTGGTAGCAAGTGTCTGCCTCCTGCATAAATGCGGTGTAGCCTGGCTCTGCCGTTGGATCGATCCGCAGCACCTCGGCGCGCATGCGCTCGGGGTCGCCGCTGTAATCGAAGTGGTCCCCATCTGCGAAGCGGACCCGGTAAAAGGGATCTATCAGACGCAGATCTACGTCGTCAGTCAGCTTTCGTCCGGCCAGTGCCCACAACTCCTCCAATAAGAACGGCACAGTGATGATGGTTGGACCGGCATCAAAGGTGTAACCGTCTACGTGGTGCACCCGTGCGCGACCACCGGGCACATTCAGTTTTTCAAGCACCTGAACCCGCCAGCCCTTGGCCGCGAGCCGAACCGCTGCAGCTAAGCCCCCAAAACCGCTGCCAATCACCAGCGCAATGGGGGCATCTTTGTTTAGATTCTCAGAGCGCCGTGCTAAGGCTTTGGCTTGGGTGGACATGGATGGATCTTTCTTCAATTGTTGTTCTTGGCAAAGAAGGGCAAGGCTACGCCAACTTCACCGCGGCGAATCGCGTCGGCTCGAAGCGTCACAGCTTGTTTTTGGCTGTCCGTCATGCGCGCCACGTTCTTGACCTGCAAAGCCATACGGACGTTTTTGGCCAGCAGGGTTTCGTGCCGCATCAAAAAATCCCAGTAAAGCGTGGTGTAAGGACATGCTTTTTCACCCTCACGCAGCGCCGGGTCGTAACGGCAACCCTTGCAAGGCCCCCCCATGCGCTGTATGTACTTGCCCGTGGCAACGTAGGGCTTGCTGGCCATGAGACCGCCATCGCCGTACTGGCTCATTCCTAAGGTGTTGGGCAATTCCACCCACTCGACCGCGTCCACATAGACCGACAGATACCAAGCGTGAACCTGTTGTGGCCGCACGCCCAGCAGCAGGGCATAAAGGCCCGTCACCATCAGACGCTGTATGTGATGCGCATAGCCGTGTTCAAGGGTCTGCGTGATGGCGTCTCGCAAGCAGGCCATGTCGGTCTGACCAGTCCAAAACCAGGCTGGCAATGCTTCCTTGGCATCCAGAGCATTGCGCTCGAGGTAGCTGGGCATTTCCATCCAGTAAATACCACGCACGTATTCGCGCCATCCCAAGATCTGTCTGATAAAGCCTTCAGCGCTTTGAAGCGGCGCATGGCCAGACCTGTAGGCAGCTTCCACCGCTTGAACGACTTCGTGCGCATTGAGCAGTTTGAGGTTCATGGCCGAGGACAGATGCGAGTGGTACAGCCAGGGCTCGCCAGGCCACAGGGCATCTTCATAGCGACCAAAAAGTGGCAAACGCTCGTCAACAAAGCGCAGCAAGGCTTGCAAGGCTTGACTGCGGGTAACAGGCCAGGCAAAGCTGTCAAGCGTGCCTGGGTGTTTGGCAAAACGCGTGTTGACCAGTGCAATCACCTCCTGCGTGAGGGCGTCGGGTTCAAAGGTCGTGCGGGGCGGTACCAAGCCTGGGCCTTGCGGACCAAAGGCTTCTCGGTTGTCGGCGTCAAAATTCCATTGACCACCAGCGGGCTTGCCATCATCCATCAAGACGTTGTGGCGTTGTCGCAGCTCTCGGTAAAAGTACTCCAATCGCAGCGACTTACGCCCATGAGCATGGTTCGCAAAATCGCGCACTGTCGTAAAAAAATGTCGGTCTTCGCAGACTTCCAGCTTCAGCCCTGCGGCCTCGACCGTGGCTTTGAGTTGCTGGAACACACGCCAATCGCCCGGCGCGGTCATCACCACACGCTGAGGTGTCAAACTGGCCAGATCTAACTGCAGCTTGGCCCCGAGGCTGTTCAAAGCGGCAACAGCGCTGGTGTCGTCAAGCCGGTGGTAGTGCAGCTGCCGGCCCGATTGACGCAGTGCTTGGGCAAAGTGACGCATGGCGCTCAAAAATAAAGCGATGCGTTGCTTGCTTGACCATACATGGGTGGACTCTTCGTAGGCTTCAGCCATCCACACCGCGTCTTGTGCAGCGTCAAAACCGTCAAACGCGGCTGCTTCCAAGTCGAGCTGATCTCCCAGTACCAAAATCAGATTTCTGACAGCATGCATGGTGGCCTTAAAGGGTTGCGGTTGTGTTGCGAGGCATCGTCCAGCGGTGCAAGGACTCTCAAGGACATTACATTTTTACCGACTCAATTTCAAATCTTTAACTTCTGAGTGCATGCTTGACCTCCATCTCAAGCAATGGTCTCAGTGTTGCATGAAGATATTTGCCGAAATGAATGTTTCGTTGACCTTGTGCGATGAGAACCAAATGGTCACGCTCACTGGGCAAGACTCTAGTGAGGCTTCTGCGAAAATTTTCTTCATTGTGTCGACGACCAAACATTGACTCGAAAAAAACATGGTCATTTTCGATGTTAAGTCGCTCATAATCATTAGCATGTATTGCGTTGTAAAAGTAAGCTGCCAGCAAAGCAAAAATTTCTAGGAATGCAAATGGCAAAATCAAAGTTGCACCCAATATATAAAAGATGGCTCCAATAGATAATGAAATAACTCCCAATATAAGAAAAATAACAGCCAATTGAATAGGTGAGATAGAGCAATTTCTTTTTAGAAAAAACTCATAACCATTTTCTTTTTTGATTCCAATAGTTTCCACGGGTAAATTTTTAGATGATTTTGTAGGCGTGCATAGTAATTCAAGTTCTGTATTCCTTTAATACCCTCTGTCACATGCAGTATTTGTTTTTCATCCAGTCCTCAAATGGCTGCCACCAGGGGCGGTGCATAGCGGCTATATCACTTGCATAGGGCCTTGCACGTCGTTGCGCCATGCACCTATGCGGTTAAATAGACCCAATGACATGGTTAAAAATGATGAAATTAAGACGTATGACCCTTGTGTGCGGCTCACTCGGCTTGTGCTGTTGGGTGGCTTTTGAGCTCATGAGCGTGCAGGTAGATGCTGATGGGTACTTGCATGAATTCTTTGCCTTAGAGGCCGTTGGCAAGTTGCTACTTCTGGGTGCTGTTCTGACCGAAGTCGCGAACTGGCTGTGGCAACTGTGGCGGCGCTTTAAAAAACGCCATTAAAAGCGCAGGATAACCGCGCGATACGCATACCAAGCAGAGCCTTTTTTAAAATCCGGCAATTTCGACGCCACACTTTTTTGCAGCCTGACGCAAATCTTTGTCGAGCGTAGCGAGCGGGCAGCCCAGTTTTTTGGCCAGCAGCAAATAGGTGGCATCGTAGGCTGAAAGCCCCTCTTCAAATGCTTTGATGGCCAGTGGCATGGCTGAATGTGTAGATTCCATGGGGGCAACACTGGCTTGCATGGCCTGGAGCAGATCAAAACTGGACTCACATTCTTGTGGGGTG
>JAIXYA010000036.1 GCA_027490485.1 Comamonadaceae bacterium | reverse complement strand
CGTGGGACAGTTTCACATCAGGCCACACCTGCAGACCCACTCACAGATGTTTAACTTGTCCTTACGCACACGCGACTGGTCCGAGGCAGTGGGACAGTTGTTTCGCCTGGCGTTGGTGCCGCTGGGTCACCTGAGCGGGCGTCTGCCGATAGGTAACCCGGGGCGGTCTACGGTGAACGCCTTCGAGCCGGTGCCTGTGCGTCCCGAGCTGGCTGAGCTGATAGCCCGTACACGCGGCCATTGAAATGGCTGCCCCTAAAATCCGCCGCATACGCGCTTTTGATATGACCCACACCTTTATCCCGCGACTTCATTAATGGTTGAGGCCAACAGGTTAAAGGGCCGCTGAGCAGCGATTGCGGTCATTGATCGTCGCAAGCTGAACGTCAGCTATCGGATAGAAAGCGTCGTTTGATGGGCAAAAAATATTTGATCTCTTTTGGTGTATCGGTCAATACAAATTAACCAAGGGAAGGTCTGCAAAAGTCAGCCCCGTGACGGCCAGATTTGAGACAGTTGAGACATGAAACAAATGAGCCTTGCCACCACCGGTTTCGAGCTAGTCACCAAGCGCACGCGCAAGCGGGAATTCCTCGATGAGATGAACCTTGTGATCCCGTGGTCTGAGCTGTTGTCGCTGATCGCACCGCACGCCCCTGCGGGCAAGACGGGTCGGCCACCGTTTGCTACAGAAGTGATGCTGCGCATTCACCTGCTCCAGCAGTTCTTTGGACACTCCGACCCCGCCATGGAAGAGGCGCTGCACGACATTCCGCTGTACCAAGAGTTTGCCCACCTGGACGCAGGCATGAGCCGTTTGCCTGACGAAACCACTATCCTGCGTTTCCGCCACACTCTCGAAGCGCATGGGCTCGGTCAGCAGATTCTGGCCACTGTCAACGCCAAACTGATCGATCGCGGTCTGATGCTCAAGACCGGTACTGTGGTGGACGCTACGTTGATTGCCGCGCCTTGTTCGACCAAAAACGACAAGGGCGAGCGAGACCCTGAGATGCACCAAACCAAGAAGGGCAACCAATGGCACTTTGGCATGAAGGCCCACATTGGTGTGGACGCTGAATCGGGTTTGGTGCACACGGTCACAACCACTGCGGCCAACGCCCACGACATCACCCAAGCGCATGCCTTGCTGCACGGCGAGGAGGAAATGGTCTTTGCCGACTCGGGTTACCGGGGCGTTGAAAAGCGCGAGGAGATCCAGGAGCAACACCCTGATGTGGACTGGCAAATTGCAATGACACCGGGCAAACGCAAAGCGCTGAATAAAAACAAACCCAGTCACGCGTTGCGCGACAAGCTGGAAAAGCTCAAGGCCAGCATCCGGGCCAAGGTAGAGCACCCGTTTCGGGTGATCAAGTGCCAGTTCGGACATCGCAAGGCGCGTTACCGGGGCTTGGCCAAAAACACCAACCAGTTGCTCGTGATGTTTGCGCTGTCGAACTTGTGGATGGTGCGCAAACGAATATTGCAGGGAGCGCAGGCATGAGTGCGCCTGCAGCGTGGGCGAAGGCCCGAAAAGAGGACTCATTGAGTCCAAAAGCATGGAAATTGGGCGTGAATTCAACGCCGGTTTCAGCATGTGAACATTCACGCATCAGCTCGCGCTTTGGCGGGGGTTATGCAGACCATCCTTAAAAATGTGATCTTGATTGAATTTGAAAATGGTGATTTTTGATGGGGAAAATTGTCAAACCGAAGGCCACTCAAGTTCCCTTTGGCCTTGTTGGTTCGTCCTATCCACAAGAACTTGCTCAGCAGCTGTTGGCGCGATCACCTGCTTTTAATACCTGTCCGCAAACAGTACTGAATGCATTGATCAACATTGGAAGAGCTAAGCAAGTTGCAAAGGGTGAATATGTGTGCAGATCGGGCATGCCCGTCACCCGTGTCTGCATGCTTCTTGATGGCGTTCTGGAAATTGCGCGAATCCAGTCTGACGGCCACCGCCATTTGGTCGGTCTGGCACTGCCCGGAGACTTTATAAGTTTCACAGGAATGATCGACGGAGGCGCGCATTTGCATGATGTGCTTGCCCGAAACGATGCGTTGGTTATGGAGTTCAATGCACAAGAATTGACAGATTTGCGTCATCAACACATCAGTTTGGTCATGGCGTGTGAACGTTTATTGGTACGTCGCATGCGATTGATGTACGACCGATTGGCGGCCGATCCAGCATGGGTCCTAGAAAACAGACTGGCTCATATGTTGTGCATGTGTGCCGATCTTTTTGCAAAGAAGACGACAGTCTCAACAGACGTGGACATTGGTCTTTCACAATCCGATGTCGCTGACATGCTCGGCATCAGCCGTCAAAGTGTGAATTTTGCATTGAAAAAAATGGAGTCTGAAGGGCTTGTCAGCTTGCATTACTCACGAATCTCTATCGCCAATATGACTGCGCTAAAACAACTTGCGGAAAGCTGATTGTTGCCGGTAATGCGCACGACACTGGCGTTTTCCCTGACACCAATTCTTGATCGAATTGTCTGAGTTCTGACAGACTTGACGGGGGAGATCGACCAGACTCTGAGCAACTAATTAACTGGAATTGCTCATGAGTCTTGGTGAATTCTCCATTTCTGCGAGTGCCTGTGTGAAGGCACTCATGCGCAATCAAGTTGACCATGTGGTGACCGTGCCGGACTGGATCCAGCTGTCACTGCACGATCGCCTGAACAAGGGGGTCGAAGGCATTCATGTGATCAATGCCTGCAACGAGAACCAGGTCGTCACCGTTGCAGCGGGTCTGACCATTGGCGGCAAACGTCCCCTGGTGATGATGCAGAACCAAGGGCTTTACAACTGCTTCAACACCCTGCGCGCAGTGTGCCTTGATGCGCACATCCCCATGGTCTTCCTGGTCGGCCAGTTTGGCCGCGAGTTCAGCAACATTGGCCACCCCACTTCAGAGTCTTCCCGCACCATGGTGCGCATTGCTGAGCCCTTCCTTCAGTCCATCGGTGTTCCTTTTCATATTCTGGACAAGGAGGAGGACTTGCTGAAGATAGACCAGGCCTATGAACAGGCACAAGAGCAGCGCACGGCGGTTGTTTTGCTGGTGGGTGCCCCCATGGCATGGCGTTGAAACAAGCAGGAGCAAGACGATGATGAATTTTGTGCAAGCTGTGGGTGTGGTCGCCAAAGGCAAGGGGGACGGCATGGTCGTCGCCACCATGGGCGCCATGTTCATTTTTGACCGCATCGAAGGTGCTGATGGCAATGCAACCGGTGTGCCGCTGGTGAGTGGCAAGGCAGGGCTGGTGCTGGGTTTGGGTGTGGCCAAAATCAAGACGGTGCTCAAACCCGCGCACGCCGAGGCCGCCAAAGGCTCTTTTGCCGGGCGCATCAACTCGGTGCCGCTGATGGGCGGCGCCGCCGGCTTGGCCTTGGGTTTGGCTCTGGCACGGCCAGATAAAAAAGTGATCGTCATGGACGGCGACGCCAGCTTGCTGATGGAGCTCGGCGGATTGGCAACGGTGGCCCAACAGGCACCCAAAAACCTGCTCCACTGTGTGGTGCACAACGGCACGCAGTTCACTGGACTCGACAACATGTCGACCCCAACGTCTGATTTCCAGTTCGCCCAAGTGGCACT
>JAIXYA010000020.1 GCA_027490485.1 Comamonadaceae bacterium | reverse complement strand
GTTCATCCAATTCGATGGGGGTGTATTGAGACAACACTTTGCCCAAGGGATCGGTCACTTTGGAGATCAAATAGGGTTTGACCAAATAACCACCATTGGCAAATACCGAATAGCCCAGGGCCACTTGCAAGGGGGTCACCGACCCAGCGCCCAAAGCCATCGTCAAATAAGCTGGATGACGCTGCGCTTCAAAACCAAAACGGCTGATCCAGTTTTGCGCCTCTTGGGGTCCCACCGCTTGCAAGATGCGAATCGACACCATGTTTTTCGATTTGGCCAAGGCGGTTTTCAGCGGCATCACGCCTTCGAATTTACCGTCGTAGTTTTTCGGCTCCCATGCTTGGCTGCCGGTGACGCTGGCATCGAAAAACAGCGGCGCATCATTGACCTGCGTGGCGGGTGTGAAGCCTTTTTCCAAAGCAGCCGAGTAAATGAAGGGCTTGAAGCTCGAGCCTGGTTGACGCCATGCTTGGGTGACATGGTTGAACTTGTTTTTATCAAAGTCAAAGCCGCCAACAAGAGAACGGATCGCGCCATCGGTGGGGTCCAGCGCCACAAACGCGCCCTCAACTTCGGGCAACTGGGTCAACACCCAATCGCCTTTGGCGTTTTTAGCCACCCGCACGACTGCGCCCGTGCGCAGTTTGATGTTGGGCGGCGCTTTGTCGGACAAACCCGATTGCACTGGCTTCAAGCCGTCACCTGTGATTTCCAATACCTCGCTGTTTTGCCGCATGACGCGAACTTTCTTGGGCGCGACTTCCAGCACCACAGCAGCGAGCAAATCGCCTTTGTCACCAGCATCGATCAAGGCCTCATCGATGGCGTCCTCTTGCTCGCGCGGGTCGATGGGCAGGGTGATGAATTTTTCGGGGCCACGGTAGACCTGACGTAACTCATAGTCCAGGATACCGCGACGCAGCGCTTGGTAAGCAACCTCTTGGTCATCGGCTTTGATGGTGGTGTACACATTCAGGCCACGGGTGTAGCTGTCGGGGCCGTATTGGGCAAACATGAGTTGACGCGCCATCTCCGCCACGTAGTCGGCATGGATGGTGTTGGGCGTGGAGAAGCTGCGAAGATTCAATTCCTCGACTTTGGCAGCAGTGGCTTGCTCGGCGGTGATGAAGCCGTTGTCTTGCATACGCTCGATGATGTAGAGCTGGCGTGAACGGGCGCGTTTGGGGTTGTTGATCGGGTTATAGGCAGAAGGTGCTTTGGGCAGGCCAGCGAGCATGGCGGCTTCGGCGATGCTCAAGGACTGAATCGGCTTGCCAAAGTAGGTTTCGGCTGCTGCTGCAAAGCCATAAGCGCGGTGGCCCAAGAAAATTTGGTTCAGGTAGATTTCAAAAATCTGGTCTTTGCTGAGCAAATGCTCGAGCTTGTAGGTCAGGAGCAACTCGTAAATTTTTCGGGTGAAGGTTTTCTCAGAAGACAGGTAGACATTGCGTGCCACCTGCATGGTGATGGTGGACGCGCCTTGGCTTTTGGCGCGTCCCACGTTGGCCAAGCTGGCACGGGCCAAACCGATGTAGTCCACCCCGCCATGCTGGTAAAAACGTGCGTCTTCAATCGACAGCACAGCTTGCTTGACCACATCGGGGATGTCTTTGAAGGGCACCAATTTGCGTCGCTCTTCGCCAAACTCGCCAATGACTTTGCCTTCCGCGGAAAAAACCCGCATCGATAACTTGGGGCGGTAGTCGGCCAAATCGGAGATGTCCGGCAACTGGGGATAGGCCATGGCAAGCGCGACACCTACGAGCAAAACCACGCTCAGGAAACCCGCCACACCCAGCCCTGTGCCCCAAAGAAAGAAGCTTCCCAAGACTTGCCACAGGCTGGACTGGGGGGACTTGACCGGTTCGGCGCGAGGGCTTTCGGAAGGCTTGGAGGGAGGGGGCATGGGGATGGAGTGCCGCTGGTGGGCGTTCAGGTGTGTGAGTGCATTGTAAAAACTTCGCCAGTCCAGCTTAACCCAAGGCCTTATGGGCGGATTTACAACCTCCTGCCATGTTTGATCAGGAGGATTTATGCGCCAACTCTTTCCCCGCTCCACCCGCCGCAGTTTGGGTGTGGTGGTCCAACCCGATGGTTTGGCTTTGGCCCAGGCCAGTGCGCCCCTGAAGGGCAGTTTGCACATTCAACGCTGGCATTGGCTGACTTTGCAAGATGCACCCAAGACCCACCAAAGCCTGTTGGCGGGTTGGCCCGACCCCACTTGGTTACGCAACGCTCGCCACAAAGCCGGTTGCCAAGCCCAAGACGCGGCGTTGTCGATTGAAGACTCGCGGCTGCGCCGCTTCAACTTGACGCTGCAAAGCGGATTGCATGTTCGCGATCAGGTCAAGGCCATTGAGGCCGAGCTGAACCGGCAACTGCCTTGGACCTTGGCGGATACGGTCTGGGACTTTCACTCCCTGCCAGGCCCCGATAGCGCGCAGTTGGCGCAACAGACACAGCGACCTGCTTGGCTGGTGGCAGCCATGCAAGCGCAAGCAGTACAACACGTCGAGGTTTTGGCCACCCAGCGTGCTTGGGTAGCGGCTTGCGAACATTGGTGTCGGGCGGCAGGCCTGTGGTTGATGCGCCTAGAACCGGCATGGCAGGCTGAGGCGCGTTGGCAAAGACAAAGCAGCGAAGTCAGTCGGCAGGATGCAAAAGGCTTGGCAGCCGATTTGCAAGCACGCGCCGGTGGCTTGGCGCTGGGGGTGCTGGCCCCATGAGCGCCCTCAATTTGGTGCCATGGCGTGAGCGGCAGCGACAAGCGGTATTGCAGCGCTGGCAAATCGGTGGCTTGCTCGCCGCGACTGTGACGTTCGCCATGGTGATGGCCATCGACCACTGGCTGTCAGACGCCAATGCAGCCCATGAGGCCAATATGTCAGCATGGCAGTTGCAGCAGCAAGCTTTGCAAGCCAAACTGCAAGACGCAGCACTGTGGCAAACCCGCTTGCGCCAAGCCCAGCAGGTACAGCAGGCTTGGCCGCAATGGCAACAACAGCAGTGGCAAGCATGGCGTTCATTCATCGACTTTTTAAGCGTGCCGCCACGCGGCTTGCAACTCAGCCAAGTCGAATGGCGAGAGGGCCAATGGCGCTTGCAAGTACATGCTTTTCATACCGCGCAGGTGCAGCGTTGGCAAGAAGCCTTGCAAACCCATGGCATCGCAGTCAAGGCGCAGCCAGCACCCGTGTCCACTCAGTTGTGGCGCTGCCCACAAGGACGCTTGTGGCATTTACAGACCTTTGAGCTCAGCTCGCCTAGCCCCCAAGGGGTTCGCTCATGAGTCCGCGCTGGACATGGGGTGCCCAAGCTTGGCCGCAGTGGCGCAGCCATTGGCGGGTCTTACATGCTTGGCCCTTGTCAGCCCAAGGCCTGTTGCTCAGTGCCATGGCCTTGCTGATGAGCTTGTGGCTGAGTTGGCAAGTCTCGGGTCAAGCATGGTTGACTTGGTGGCAGGCACAGCAGCGCGAAGAGGACGCTTGGCTGCAGCTGCAAAGCTTGCAACAAGAAGTGGATCAACACCTGCAGCGCGTCGCGGCTTTGCAAGCCATGCGCCATCCTTCAGGGCAAGATTGGCCTGCGTGGGTCAGCATCTCGCCAAACAACAGGGACACCCAGTTGCTGGAAAGTCGCGATTGGCGCGGCAGTCTGCCCAGCCTTTTGGGGGCTTGGCAAACTTTTGCTCAGCAAGCGCCGCAAGCGCGGGTCAATGCTTTTGTGGTCAGCGCGGTCAACAAACAGGGCTCGGTGGGCAACACCAAGGAATTGAACTTGCAACTGCACACCCAAGACGATGCTGAACAAGCCCTCAAGCGCTTTGCGACTTCAAGCGCCAAGCTCGCCCCCGCACCTGAGCTGCCCGATGGGCAACTACCTGCACGTTTGTTCAATCCTTTTGATGCCACTGGCTTAGCCCAAGGTTTGCCAACGCTTGAACCCACGGTCAGAGCCCAATCTGGCTTGCCCGACGCCGAGTTGTCGC
>JAIXYA010000155.1 GCA_027490485.1 Comamonadaceae bacterium | reverse complement strand
GATATACGCACCGCGCTGTTGACCGAGCCTGCGGCGGGCAGCACTTCGTCAAAAGCTTTCAAGGACACGTCCAGGTAAATCGGCAGTGGCTGCGCCAAACCAAACGGGCAGACACCGCCCACGGGATGGCCGGTGATCTCGGCAACCACATCGGTGGACAGCATCTTGCCTTTACCCAAAGCGGTTTTGAACTTGCCGTTGTCAATGCGCGCGTCCCCCCGCGCCACCAGCAGCACGGCGCGGTCATCGGCCAGTTTGAAGGCCAAGGTTTTGGCAATGCGACCAGGCTCCACCCCATGCGCCTTGGCTGCCAGCGCCACGGTGGCGGTATTGGCCTCGGTTTCCAAGATAGGGATGTCGAGTTGCAGGTCGGCGAAAAAGGCTTTGACGGAGGACAGGCTCATAACTGCAAAGCATACCTCTGCATCGCAGGAGCTAGGGCTAAGATCCTGAAGACATCTGGAGAGCAATGCATGAGTGACAAAGACAGTACCTTGGCGCAATTTGACCAAGCTGGTGCCCAGCGGTTGGAAAAAATCTACCTCACCCCCGATGTGGTGCAGCAACGCGAGCAGATTTTTCAATTGTTGCAAGTCAAGCCCGGCATGCAGGCCTTGGACATCGGCTGCGGCCCAGGCCTGACTTCATTGGCGTTGGCGCAAGCGGTGGGTGACAAGGGGCGTGTTGATGCCATTGATATTGCCCCGCCCATGTTGCAGTTGGCAGCACGCCGTTGTGAACATGCCAAGCAGGTGGCGTTTCACCAAGCTGATGTGTTGCACCTGCCTTTCGCGGATGGCGCGTTTGATGTTGCACTGGCCACGCAAGTCTATGAATACGTGGCTGACTTGGACGCGGCTTTCACCGAGTTGGCACGGGTGATGCAAAGCGGCGCTCAGGTCTTGCTGGTTGATACCGACTGGGAGTCGTGTGTCTGGGCTTGTCGTGACGAAACCCGTATGCGTCGCGTGATGCAGGGATGGAGCCAACATATTCCGCATCCCCAGTTACCCCGCAGCTTGGTGCAGCGCTTGCAGCGTGCGGGTTTTGCCAAGGTTGAGGTCAACACCATTCCCTTGATCAACTTGGCATTCAGTACCGACACCTTCAGCGGCGGCATGATGGGCTTTATCGCATCATTTGTTGGTGGTTTGCCCGAGTACGGTACGCAGCTGGTGGCAGATTGGCAAGCCGATGTCAGCAGCATGGAAGAGGCGGGTGGTTATTTCTTTAGCCTCAACCGTTATGTGTTCACCGCCTACAAGCCTTAGCCATCGGCCAGATTCAGTTGTAAAAAACCACCCCCACACCGATGTGGTCGCCTTTGACCTTGATGCCTTCGGTTTTTTCGGTGAAGGTTTCCTTCACATAGCGAAAGTTCACCGCGGATTGCGCCTTGCTTTTGCGGGTTTTTTTGCCAATCAGGTACTGAAGTTCGACCACACTCCCCACCGATGATTTGAACTCTAAGCTGGGCTGGTAGGTGGCGACACCGGAGGTGCCCAATTTGGCAGAGAGTGATTTGCGCGCACCGGCGCCCAGACGGTAATCGTCATTGAGTTGGTAAAAACCCATCACTTCCAAAGGAAAGCGGGTGAAAGAAGCGTTGCCGTTGGTGCCCAAAGTGCCAGCTGTGTGTATGCCCAAGGTGGTCTGTAGGTCAAATGCTGAGCCTATGTTGCGGTAAAGCCCAAAGTTCAGCGCCAAGGTGCCGCCTGCGGTGATGTCGATTTTTGTGCCATCGGTGTATTTGCCGGTAAATAGACGGTCGCCACCTTCGCTGAGCAAGATGCCCCCTGTGAATTGCCAAGGGCTGTCCTGAGCGAATGCGCTGGAAGCGAACAGACAGGCAATAAATACATATTTATTCATATAAAAAAGTTAATTTAAATAAATTAATAACTATTTTATATTAATTAAATAAGATGGCAAGCCTTCAAACTGCGGTGCGTGATCTCCTGTAAAGCCACCACACAATGCCAAAGTTCAGCGCGTTCCACGCAATGCCATTGATAAAGGCAGCGTGGTAA
This sequence comes from Comamonadaceae bacterium, assembly GCA_027490485.1. Taxonomy (GTDB): domain Bacteria; phylum Pseudomonadota; class Gammaproteobacteria; order Burkholderiales; family Burkholderiaceae_C; genus Limnohabitans. The sequence continues at coordinate 1,325 of JAIXYA010000155.1, read as the reverse complement.
GAGCCGGTCACATCAAAAATCTTGCCGGACAACCAGCCGCCCAACGCCATACCGACCAAGGTCGCCATGATGATGGTGCCGGTGCGTGCGCCTGCCTCTTTGGCGGGGAAATGTTCGCGCACGATGATGGCGTAAGACGGCACGATGCCACCTTGGAACAAACCGAACATGGCCGACACCACATACAGCGGCACCAAACCATCAAAGGGCAAGAACATCATCAGCGCAATGCCTTGCAAGGCCGAGCCCAGCAGCAGGGTACGGATGCCGCCTATGCGGTCGCAAATCGCCCCCGAGACCAAACGGCTGACGATGCCGCAGGCCAGCATCAGTGACAGCATTTCAGCGCCGCGTGCAGCGCCAAACCCAAGGTCGCTGCAATAAGCCACGATATGCACTTGCGGCATGGCCATGGCCACGCAACAACCCACACCCGCCACGCTCAACAACCACTGCGCTTGGGTAACCGACAAACCAAAAGGCCGGTCCGACGCCACCACCCCGTGTTTGTTGACTGTGGCCGCTTGGGCAGTGGGAGGCTTAGTTCGCATGCGCAAGGCCAGCAAGGCCATGCCAATGCCGCAAAACAATCCTATGCAGATGTAGGTGGTGCGCCAACCCACTTGGGTCACACCCCATTGGGCGATGGGCGGCCACAAAGTGCCTGCCAAATAGTTGCCACTGGCGCACACCGCCACCGCGATGCCGCGGCGTTTGTTCCACCATTGCGCGGTGTCTGCCAACAGCGGCGCGAAGGTGGAAGCAATGCCCAGCAAACCCAGCAAGCCCTGCGCCAAGGCAAAGCCGACGATGCCGCCCGACATACCGGCCAACACAAAGCCCGCTGCCACACCCACCGCACCCACGCCCAGTACCCGTGCAATGCCAAACCGATCGGCCCAGCGGCCCATCCACATGCCGCCTATGCCAAAGCCCAGCATGCTCAAGGTGTAGGGGATGGATGCGTCAGCGCGGCTGACACCAAATTCGGTTTGTACTGCAGGCAACACCACCGACACCACATACATGCCGCTGTTGCCCAACAGCATCAGCAGCAAAGTGGTGAGCAATCGCCACGCCGCTTGGGGCGAGTCGATGGCGGTGTCGGGGGTGTGAGATTGCTTCACGGTGTTCGCAATGACGAGGAGCTTTGCAATGACATGGATCAGGCGTTGTTGAATTGCAGCGCCGCCAAACTGGCATACAAACCGCCCTTGGCGACCAGTTCGGTGTGGGTACCTTGTTCGACCAAAGCGCCATGGTCTAACACCCAAATCACATCGGCTTTTTGCACGGTTGCCAGGCGGTGGGCAATCACCAAGGTG
>JAIXYA010000017.1 GCA_027490485.1 Comamonadaceae bacterium | reverse complement strand
CTTCCAGTCCTCTAGACCAATGGGGTTGACCATGACCAGTTGTTTGACCGACTGCGGAAACATCAAGGCATAGCGTGTGGCCAACATGCCGCCTGTGGAGTGGCCGATCACAGTGGCTTGCGATATTCCCAATGAATTCAACAAGGCATGGGTGTTGTGCGCCAGTTGTTGAAAACTGTATTGGTAAGCGGCAGGTTTGCTGGATTTGCAAAACCCGATTTGATCCGGCACGATGACGCGAAAACCATATTTCTGCAGTACCTCGTAGGTCGATTGCCAAGTGGCTGCGCAAAAGTTTTTACCGTGCAACAAAACGGCGACATGCCCATTGGGTTTTGTTGGCTTGATGTCCAGATAAGCCATGTGCACATCACGCTGTTGCGATTTGAACGCAAACTTTTGCACCGGGGCAGGGTAGTCAAACCCCTCTAGCATGGCCCCATAGATGTGTTCTTGCGCGTGAGCACTCAAAACCCCTGAGAGGGCAAGAACCGCAAGCCAAGGACGCAGCCACTTCATGACTGAGGGACCAATTTATAAACTTTGCCAGTGCTGCCGAATGGCCCCATGCCATCATGGGTCAGTACATAAATTTCGCCATTCCGGTCTTCGGCCAAGCTGATGATGCGGCTTTCAATTTGTGTGACTTTTTCCAAAGGCCATTGCTTGTCACCTTGCATTTGCGGTGTCGCGATAAAGAGTTGCCCCGATGCTTGTTTGAAAGAGGCGCTCCAATCAGCCACCACAAGCTTGCCTTGCAGCAAGGGAATGGCTGTGCCTCGGTACATGCGAACACCTGTGATTGCCGTTCCTACGCCCTTGGTGTTGAGTGAGGAGTCTGGGTGATTGACTTGCATATTGGGGTACTCCACCACAGGCATTTGCAAAGGCTCACCGCCTGCGCCTTGGCGTGCGCACTGAGCAGGGGGTTTGCGTGGTTGCAAGCGATCCACGCAACGCGAGGCCTCCATCAAAGGCCAACCAAAGTTACCAGGGCGTTTGACGCGGTAAGCTGCTTCCCACAGGGTTTCAGCAATTGCAGTCACATACAAGTCGCCGCTGCCATTCTTGTCGAATGCCATACGGTAAGGATTGCGAAAACCCCATGCCCAAATTTCGGATTTACCTTGCGACGCGTTCAAGGGGTTGCCGTTGGGAATGGCATAGCCTGGGTAGCCGCGGTCCACATCAATACGCAAAATTTTCCCATACAAGCTGTGCTTGTCTTGCGCCATCATGTCCCAAATCAAACCTTCAGCTGGCACATTGAAGGCTTCCCAAATCACCGATTTACCAAAGCCATGGGATGCGCCACTGTCGCCCATGCCAATGAACAGCATGCCATCAGGTCCAAAAGCCAAGCCACCCCCATTGTGTTTTCTGCTGGGCCAGTCTTGGGCAATCAATACGCGTTCGGTTGATGGATCAACAGGCCCCACGCTGCCCAGCTTGGCCGTGAATTCTGAAATTTTGCGTGTGTGGTTCCAGTTCTGGGGTGCGCTATCGCGCAATGGCGCGGAATAGGAAATGAAAAAACGCCCATTGCGGGCATATTGCGGATGCAGCGCAAAACCCAAAAGCCCACGTTCTTCAAAATCGTTTTGCAGCGAGAACATGCGACTGCGCAAGTCTAGAAACGGCTCGGCCAATACCTTGCCGTCAGGCATCAGCACTTTGACCAAACCATCTTGCTGCACCACCAGCATGCGGCCACTGCCATCAGGCAATTCTTCCAAGTGGATAGGCGCTGTCAGCTCTTGGGCCAGTAACTGAAGCTGCAACTTGGGCGCTTGCGTTTGTGCTTTTGCAGAAAAGAGTCCTGACAGCACAAAGAACAAAGAAAAAACACAGAGCGCAACAAGGCGATGAAACTTCATGACAACAACTTTCCTTTTATTTCGATGAATTTCACCACATCTGTAAGGCCTGTTTGTATTTTCAGGCAGTGAAATGCCATCAAAAGGGATTTGTCAGTTGGTTTCCATTTAGTTTTTCACCTGTCTCAGGGTGAATTCGAATGCGAACAGGGACAACGGAATAGCTGGGACAGTTATAGCGCTCAATATCTTCTGCGTGCAGAGGGTAGGAGTTGCAGTTGGAGAAACGTCGCCAAGTTGAATCGTAAATACCGCATTGAAACTTGTCTTCTCCGATCGGCTCTAGAAAAAAACACTTTTTCTCCAAGCAACAATTGCCACATTGAACGCAAGAGCCTTGTATTTGAACGGGGATGTTTTTATTCTGTAAAAAAACATCTTCTAAAAAATGCCGCACAGGCCCTTGCGATATGGCTTCCAAGTGGATGCGCATTTTCTTCACACTGTTACCGTACTCAAGAATGAACTTCTTTTTCCAAAACAGCAAGGACATGAGCAAAGGGGAGACAGGTATCAGCAGGGATATGACAAACACGATGAGTTTTGAGAACAGCTTTGAAAAGGTTTTCACTTAAGCCCCATGCAGTTTGCATAAAACGTGACTGTGGCTGGCCAGTCTGAAAAAATGCCACGAATGCCCACATCCTTGTTCAGAACATGAAGCGCTTCAAGAATGTCACCTTCATGGTGGATACCAGCTGTGACCGATTGGTAATACCAACCGCCTTTGTCCAAAGCCATGACACCCGAACGCTCAAGCGACCAAGTGATGATGTCAAGCTCTGCTTTTTTGACATTTTTGGCGTAGGCAGATGGCACCAGTTTTCCATCTTCTAAAGTCAACAAAGCAAATATAGGGGGCGCCACAATCTTGACGCCTTTTCTTTTGTAGTCCTTGAGTTTCTCTAGCGAGGGCAAGTCTTTGACGGTTTCTGCTGCGTCAAGAAAAACCGCTTGCTTGGCAAAGCTTGGTTCGTTTTGTATCCAATACAAAATATCCTGCTCATTGAAAGATTGCGGTAACACTTGGCTGGGTTTCACGCCTGCCTGTTTGTATTCATCGATCATCTTTTGAGCGTATTGCTGTTGCGTGAAGCCCTCGAAAGGCATGGTGACCGAGGCTTCTTTTAGCTCGGGTGTCATCTTCACACCCAGCCGTTTGAACAGCGCAATGCTTTCCTTGTGGCTCATCAGCGTGCCGCTGGTGGGTCCTGAATACAGGTCTGTTCGCCAAGCAGGTGTGCCCGCCATAAATTCTTGTGCGGTCAATGCCTTGGGGTTGAAGCCATCCATTTTTCCGCGCAACGATTTGAATTCGGCCAAGGTGATGTCACTGGCCCTGCACTCGGCAGAGGCGGGTGTTTTGGTGCTGGGGTCAAAGGGGGTAAAGGGCTTGGTGCATTTGGCTGCCAAGGGGGTGAGCAAAATATTGGTCGTGGTATGCAAATCATTTTGCGCATGTCGGCACACCAGTTCTTTGTCTTTGGTGAAAGTGACATCACACTCCATGACGCCTGCGCCCATGCGAGCTGCCGCCTCATAGGACTCGACGGTGTGCTCAGGGAACATCAAGGCTGCACCTCGGTGACCAATGGAAAAATTCGATTTCTTGAACGGCCCGTTGGTGCAACTTTGCAGCTTTCGCTTCAAGGGTGAGTCGTTCATTTGGGACACCAAAAAAAAGGGTCTAGGTCCCAGTTGAATATTTTGAATAGGGGTATTTTGTTCAGCAATGGCGCCAAAGGTGGCAAATAAAAATGAAGTCAGTACTATTTTTGCAATGTGCTTGAACATAAGTGCGCAAGTGAGGAGAAAAAACTCATATTAAAAATGCCGCATGAAAATTTGATGACAGCTTGTAACTACCGGCAAACGTACTGGGTGAACAAATGGCCCGGACTGGTAGGGGTCACAACCACCTTAAAGCCACCACGCTCCTCGGTGCTGACAAGCACGCCGTAGTCGGGCAAATTTTGTTGCTTGGCTAAATTTTCGGCAATCTTCCAAATATTCAATAAGTTGGCACTGTTTCCTGTTGCCATGCTTTTGAACTCGGTTCTCGCCTCTGGCTTTAAGCGAACCAGGTGCACATGCAGTTGATTTTGGGACCTGAAGTTCTGTGGGTTGACGACCAAGGCGATGGAATCTGAAGCAATGCGTTGTGCAGCCATATCCCATGCGTACTGCCATATTCCCTCAGGACGCAAAGGGTCTTCAACCCCGGTGATGACTTGCAAGGGCATCACCAGACCGTGGAAAAAAGACGCTGGGCAACCGCACATCTTGATGTCTCGGATGGCGACATATTCCGTGTTGATCGACCAAACTTCCGTGGTTTTTCTGCAGGATGTGTCAGGTGAGCAGGCTACTTCTGCCATCGGCGCTCGACATTTGGTGCAGTAGTTTTCTCGCTTGGGGTCAACACAATGCTGGACGATGTCTAGCAGTATGTCGCTGTTTGGCATGGCATTAAGGCCACCCCATGCGAACAGAAGAAGACAGCTAAGGAAAAGGCGTTGAATTGTCATCAAGCCAACATATTTCTGCATCATGATGTGCTAATGGAATTGAACACAAACGTTTTGGGTCAGCGGATTGGACAGTTTAAACAACATCTCTCTGAACTGGGATTTATCTCACCAGTTTTGGGTGAATTAGAGCCTCTTCGAAATGTCCCTGAATTCACAAACCGTCAAGAGGTTTTGGGGCTAGTCTTAGAAGGCGACTTGGCACTCAAGTCCCAAGGCGAAACCACCAACTATTTCATGGGTGAATTGTTTTTCATTGATAAGGTGACACGCTTTGAATTGCAAGCAGGTCCTGCTGGCGTGAAGTATTTGTTTGCTTTTAAATAGTTGGTTTACATCGCCCATATGCGAGGTGCAACCGCAGGTAGTTGCCACAACTCAGACCGCCATACCAGCCAAATACGGCGCAGCAAATCCATGGCTTGCTCCACTTGGGCAGACAGCACCCGCACAAGCACCAAGCTAGGGTCGGGTGAGCTGACCCCTGCTTGCAACACCAAAGCATGTTGTTCACACAGCTTGCGGGCAAGCGCGATGACCTGTTGTAACTGCTCTTCTGACAT
>JAIXYA010000187.1 GCA_027490485.1 Comamonadaceae bacterium | reverse complement strand
CCAAACGCTGGATTGTCAATTCACTTTCCAAGCGTGTACCGACTGAGGCCATGATCTGGTCAAACACCCAGCGCATGGTGAAAACCGTCGGGCCACTGTCCACGGCAACCCCGTTGGGCATGAGTTGTCGCATTTTTCCACCGACTTGATCAGCCTTGTCAACGACAGTCACCGACAAACCTTGCTGGGCCAGTTGCAATGCGCTGACCAAGCCTGCCATGCCAGCACCGACCACGACCACTTTGTGCTCAGCCATGCGCCACCACCTCTTGCGGCATGACCCACTCACCCACTGTGCGCAACAGCCGCATCCGCACGAACATGGATTCAGAGAAAAAATCGTTTTTGTAGGCCGCTGTAATGGCCTGTTGATGGGCGCCCGTGTGGGCATAGTCGAGCATGGCTTGGGTGTCCCGCCAGACGCTGAAAGTGCATTGGCGCACCAGCGGTGCTTCACCCAAACCCATGGCCACAGAGCAACCTGGCGCTTGACTCAAATCAGCTTGAGCCGCCGGTGCATAGCGCCAAAACGCCACCGCTTTGGCAGGGCGAATGCTGGCCCTGGTGATGGCGGCCATGGCAGGGTTGGGTGGCTCAAAAGCGTAGTGACCCAGTTTGTCGTCAGGCGTGACATCGAAGGCACGCCCATCCCATGCGCCTTTGCAAGATGTGATGGCCAACAAGCTCGCTTGGCACTGCTTGGCCCGCACTTGGTAAGCAGTAAACCAAGGGCCTGCTAAAAATTGGTCTGCACGATCTGCGTGGTCAAAGACACAAATCAAACCTTGGTGTGAAGCACTGGGTCGCAAGCTGAAGCCACCTTGGTGGCCACTGCCCATGACTTTGGTGAAAAGCAATCCAGGTGTGTCTTTGAACGCAGAAGCACCCTGAACCAATCGCAACCAACCCCAGCCTTGGTGGACCCTTAGGTAATCCACCAAGATAACCACCACCACCCCCGAGATGGCAAGAGACACGGGATCTTGGTTGACCATGGGTGTCTCATGCCGCTGGGGTTAACTGCTGCGGCGCGGTGTTAATTGGCAGCCACTTGGGCGGATTTGCCAGAGGGTGCTGCCAGCTCGGGGTAGTCTTTGAGCATGGATGCGCCATTCAGAGGCTTGTACGCACCTTGGTGGCAAGTGCCGCAGTTGATTTTGGCCACATCGCCTAGCTCGCCCTTGCGATGCTGGGGGAAGGTATCGGTCAGCGGCTCCATATAGCCGGTGTTAAGTCCCCGCGCCATGCGTATGCCGTGCCATGCGGTTGCGCGTTGGGGCGGACTGTTTTCCCAACTCTGAAATGAGCGCGAGTTGTGGCAATAGGTGCAGTTCACACCCAAGGACTCTGACATATGCGACATCAGGCCGTAGGTCCACTCGGCTTGCTTGGTGGACTGGCGGTTCCCTGAGGGCAATGCAGTGGGGCCATTCACCCGAATGTTCAAATCACCAAGCAAAAACGGTGTGAAAGGATCATTCGGTAAGGAAGACAAATTCACCACCCTTGCTGGCTCGTTTTGTCCAGCTTTGTCGCCCATGAAGTTAGAACCGTGGGGCTGGTGGTTGGCCGTGAACCAAATCTCGCTGGGAACCGGTTGTCCACGGTGGCAGGTGTAGCAAGTCACGCCTGTTTCCGCGACGTGGGGCTTCCATTCGCTGTTGATGGCCTGTGTCATCTGCAACATGCGACGCGCCACCACCTTGGTGTATTTCTCGTCATCTGCAAAGTTAGCAGGGTTATGGCAGTAGACGCAACCCCCATCGTTGGGAGACACCCACGCAGTCATAGAGACCATGAGGCGGTTGAACTGTGCAACGCTTAAGTCGCCCAAGACCTTGACATTTTTATAGGCCTGCGCTGCTTTGGGGCCCTCCCCTGGTGCAGCAGGCAAGGCCACCGGTGCTTGGTTGGCCTCGGTTTTCACTTCCAATAAGCGAGGGTTGTAAACCTGCACCATGCCGGTCCCACGGTAACCGCTTTGCACACTGTCTTGGAAAGGTCGCTCACAGGCGGTGAGCAACACAACAGCAGACAAACCAGCAGCGTAGACCGCCAAGCGTCGTAAATAAGACAGCGACTTCATGGTTTAACTCCCAAACTCAGGGCTGGATCAATCACCGGAGGAAAAACATTGGGATAGGGTGGTGCAACACCGTGTTTGATGGCCCACAAATACCAGTTGTCCACCACAGTGCCCGTCAACAAAATTCCGATGCCGCCGGTGATGGGACACAAAACCGCAAACCACCAAGCCCAGCGATGGATGGACTCCATGGTGGCGTTAAAGCCCATGGTCCAACGCCAAAACAGGCCTGCACGTTCGGACGCGGTACCGCGGTCGACGATTTGTTCAATCTCCCGTTCGCCACCAAAACGTGTGACCGCCAAGATGGTGGCACCGTGCATCGCAAACAGCAGCACCGAGCCATACAAGAAGACAATGCTCAAGGCATGGAAGGGGTTGTAGAAGAGGTTGCCATAGCGAATGGACAAAGCAGCCGTCCAGTCTAGGTGCGGGAAGATGCCATAAGGCACGGCCTCACCCCATGAACCCATCAGGATGGGACGGAAAAAACCCAAGACAAAAAACAGCCACAAGGCAGCGGCAAAAGCCCAAGCCACATGGGTTCCTAAGCCCAATTGTGTGGCTCGGCGGTACATACGTACCCACCACAATAGTACCGAGGCGCTTAAAAACATGCCGCAAATCAGAAACCAGCCGCCTTGGTTGAGCGGTGGCAACGACAAGCCGTACTCTGGGGGGGGAGGTTCCAGCGCCAGCCAGAACAACTGGCGCACAAACTGTATCGGGTCGTAGTTCACCGAAGCCAGCATGTTCATGCCAATGATGTTGAAGGCGATCAAGCCACAGATCAAAGACGCCAAGCCTAAACCACCCAAGTAAATTGGCCCGATTTGCGCATTACCGATCTTGCCCAAAATCCAAAAAATACCGGGTTGCCCAGTACGTGGGCTGTTGCCTGGGCCTAAGGCCTCGCCGTGGTGTACAGGCCCTCTGGCCTGCACGGTGGTAAAAAGATTCAGATAGTCAGCCATGATTGTGTTCCTCGTTTTTCATTAAGGCCACTGAGACCAGATGGGCAGGTTCAACCACCAACCCCACCATTCAGGCCAACCGCGACTCCAGAAGGGCCCGCTGATGACAATGCAAAGGGCGCTGAACAACACCGCCGCCAAGGCCAAAAATACGCCCAAACGATGGATGCCCAAAGTACCAATGGAGTAACCGATGGTGTCGCGGAAAAACGTGTCTTCATGCTCAGGCGTCTTGACCACTTGGCCAGAACCAGGGTTGGTCGCCGACAAAATCAAAGCGCCATGCAAGGACAAGGCAAAGGTGGTGGCAAAGAAGAAACTCACTGCCAACATATGCGCCGGGTTGTAGTGGAAATGCAGGTATTGATAGCCAACGTTGGACACCCAATCGAGGTGGCTGTAAATACCGTAAGGAAAACCATGACCCCAAGCACCCATCAGAACGGGGCGAACCACATTCAGGGTGAAGTAAGCCAAAATCGCAATGCCAAACATAAAAGGAACATGAAAGCCCATGCCCAGTTTTCGGCAAATTTCAACTTCGCGCAGCAGCCATGAAACGAAAGCACCGAGGGCGCAAACGGTGATGATTTGCCACAAGCCTCCCTCTTGCAAAGGTGCGAATCGCAAACCATACGAAAGGTCAGGCGGAGCAATGCTGATTTGCCACAGGTTCCATGTCGGGCCCAACGCTGCGCCCCACAAAATCATGGCTGTGCCAAGAAATGCGAAGAAAATAGTCGTTACGCCGAAGAAGCCAACATAAAACGGACCGATCCAAAAATCGAACAAGTCACCTGCTAGCAGCGTTCCGCCGCGCACTCGGTATTTTTTTTCAAAGCTGAGCATGGCCATGTTTAAGCCCTCCTGCCGCAAGTGATGGGTGAAAAGAAAAAATCAAATTGCAGATGCTGCAAGTCTTGTGAGACTTGGCAGCACCTGCGGTGCTGCCAAATTTCAGGACTTTGCTGCAGGAACTGCGGCAGGCATAGGCGAGTTTTGTGCCGATGCTGCTGCGGGTTTCTTCGCACCGTCTAGCCAGTTGAATTTGTTGGTACTCAGCAAAATGAGGTGAATCATCGCTGCCAAGCCAAACAGGAAAATGCCTTGAACGACCATTGCACGCAATGGATCGTAAAGTCGCCAAATTCTCCACATGGTGATTTCTCCTAAATGATGTGGGACATGAACGTATAAACCGATGCTTTCACACCGCCAAAGACATTGGTCATGTTCTCGGCCCCTGGCAGCCAACTCTTCCATTGCAGGCCGACCAGTTGGCCAAAAATTGCAAAAGATAAAAGTACGACAAAGCAAGGTACAAAGATCAGGACAAACGCAATCTTGTCGTCCGCGCCGTTAGGCTTTTGTGTGACATGAGTAGTGGTGTGTGACATGGTTTAACTCCGTTCGGTGAAAAGAACCTACCTCAGACGAACCAGGGCCGCCATGCCCAGACCAGGATGTGGGCCACCACAGCAACAGCTGTGAAGCCAACGGTTCCCTGAATCCAGTAATGGTGGAACTCCTGAGCCTCTTCGTCAGTCATTCCGGATATGGAATTCGGATGGTTTGACATGCGATGCTCCTTCTTCAAATTGGCCGCGAGGCCAGCGCTGCGCCCAACCTGCGCAACTTAGGCAGCCGCAGCTCTTGCCACGACATTGGGGTCATTTCGCATGCAGGCGCATACGAAAGATGTTTGTGTTTGCTCATGCGGGTTCTCCCAAGCCAAGCTCAGCACCAGCTTGCTGCACATGGGCCACGGTGACCAGCTCTTCGCCTTTGTCACGTGCCTTGCCTTCAGCCAAATCGCGCAAACGTTTAGCTGCCGAAATTTGCACCAGCACCGGTTGACCCGAGACCAAGGCATGCAACTTGGTTTGAGCGGCATCGTCCCAAGGCGTGTTTTCTTGGGCCCCGCTGATGCCGCGTGCCAAGGTGGCGTCCACCTTGTCCATGTCGGTGCCCAAGGGCAAGATATGGAACAAGGCGTCGAAGAGGGAGTTACACACCTCTTGGATCAAATAGGTGGCGCCGCTGTAGCCCATGAAAGGTGTACCGGTATGGCGACGGATGATGGCGCCTGGGAAAGAGGCAGGAACGAACGAGGCTTTCATGGGACCAGTACTGCCAGCCTCGGCCAAGTACATGCGCTCGTTGTAACTGCCAAACAAAATGAGTGGCATTTGCTTGTGGACCAACTCACGCACCTCGGCGTTGTCGGTTTTTTGGCCGGGCAAGCGCGACACCGCAAACTTGCAGGGCATGCCCATTTCGGTTTCTAAGAACTTGCGAATACCTCGGGCATAGGTATCGGTAGCCACCACTGCGAAGGAGGCTGTGGCAAAGAAGTCTTGGGTAACCGAGCGCCACAAATCCCAGACCGGCTTGATGGTGGTGTGGCGTTCGCGCTGTATGAAAGGCTCGGGGTCCAAGTCCAGCAATTCGCCCAATTTGCGCAAAAACTTGGTGGTGCTGTGCAGACCAATGGGGGCTTGTAAATAAGGGCGGTCGAGTGCTTCACACAACATGCGGCCAAACTCTCGGTACATGCAAATGTTCACATCGGCTTCGACCAGTTGCGACACCTCGGCCAAGTGGCTGCCCAAAGGGAACACCATGTTGATGTCGGCACCAATGCCCTGCACCAAGCGACGGATTTCGGCCAAATCGCTGGGGCTGTTGAACACGCCGTAGCTGGGGCCAATGATGTTGACGCGTGGCTTCTCGCCCTCTTTGCGCACCCGCTTGGGCACTTTTTTCATGCCGTACTCGCTCCACAGCCAGAACATGGCACGGTTGGCACATTGCCATTGGTCTTCATCGATGGTGCGCGGTAAAAAGCGCATCAGGTTGGTACCTTCGGGCGTGACACCACCGCCAATCATTTCGGCGATAGAGCCAGTGACGACCACTGCGGGCAAGTCGGGGTCAAGCACGTTGTGCGCACGTTTCATCGCGCCTTCGGTGCCTTCACGACCGAGTTGTTCTTCGGCCAAACCGGTCACCACAATGGGCAACTCGTGGGGTGGCAAAGCATCGGTGTAGTGCAATACCGAGGTGACCGGCAGGTTTTCGCAACCCACAGGGCCATCGATGACCACTTGCAAACCTTTGATGGCGGTGAACACATACACCGCACCCCAATAGCCGCCTGCACGATCGTGGTCGAGTACAAACATCAGCCCATCTCCTCGGCTTTGCGTTTTTTCTGCTTCTTCTCGAACTGGCGGCGCACTTCTTTCTTGAAGTCGGGGTGCATGACGGGCACGTTTTCCCAAACACCGGCTTCATCGCCTTGCCCGACCGAGCCGAAAAACGCCTTCATCTCGTCAAAACGGGCTTGGTTGCCCATGGCGGCGTTGACCACTTGGATGAGCGAACCGGCACCGGCCACGCCCATCAAGGGGCGCGCAGAAATCAGGTTGGTGAAATACAAAGACGGGATGCACAACTCTTTGGCGGCTTGCACCACCGGTGTGGTGCCAATGGCCAACTGTGGCTTGAACTCGTGCACGGCAGCCATGTCTTGTTCCAGCGATGCACGGAACTGCACATGCACGCCTTTGGACTGCAGCCACTGCGCATCGTGTTGGTTCCAAGGCGTGGCCGGACAAGCACTGCCCACATAGCGCAGGTCGGCACCGCATTCGATCAACAAACGCGCCACCAGCAATTCGGAGCCTTCATAGCCACTGAGGGTGATGCGTCCGTTGATTTTTTGCGAAGCCAACACACCGCGCATGGCACCCAAGGTTTGGTTGCGGGCGGCGTCGATCTTGTCTTGGCTGACATCGCATGCAGCGCCAAT
>JAIXYA010000071.1 GCA_027490485.1 Comamonadaceae bacterium | reverse complement strand
GTCACCCCCAGCAGCCCAAACCACATCCCTTTGCGTTCTGAGGGCGTCATGCGAGGGTGGTTCGCTGACTCAAAACCTCCAAACGCTCCATGGCGGCGAGCAGTTCATCGTCGATTTGACCTACCCGCGTGGCTTTGTCCGCCGCTGACTTGGGGTCGCTGGCATACAAGCTGCCATCGGCTAAAGCTTTGTTCAACCCAGCTTGCTCTTGTTCTAACTGCGCAATCAGACTGGGCAGGCTGTCATATTCACGTTGCTCTTTGAAGCTGAGTTTTTTGGCGGCGGGTTTGGCTGCCTGCGCGGGGATTGGCGCGGAGCTGCTTTTGGGCTTTTCGGGGCTTGCCGCCGGGATATCAGCCACCTTTTGCGACCACACTTTGGCGCGGTTCGATTGCAGCAGCCAGTCTTGCACGCCGCCTTCGTATTCGCGCCAATGCCCATCGCCCTCATAGGCAATGGTGCTGGTGACCACGTTGTCCAAAAAAGCACGGTCGTGGCTGACCAAAAACACAGTGCCTGCGTAGTTTTGCAGCAGTTCTTCTAGCAATTCCAGGGTGTCGATGTCCAAATCGTTGGTCGGCTCGTCCAGCACAAGCACATTGGCGGGGCGGGCAAACAAACGAGCCAGCAGCAAACGGTTGCGCTCGCCGCCCGACAAGGTCCGCACTGGCGAGTTAGCCCTTGCGGGCGAAAACAAGAAGTCGCCCAAATAGCTCTTCACGTGCTGGCGCTGGGTGCCAATTTCGATCCATTCGCTACCGGGGCTGATGAAGTCTTCCAGCGTGGCGTCCAGGTCCAGCGCATTGCGCATTTGGTCAAAGTAAGCCACTTGCAGGTTCGCGCCTTGGCGCACCTTGCCGCTGCTGGCTTGCAACTCGCCCAAGATGAGTTTGAGCAGCGTGGTTTTGCCGGCACCATTGGGCCCAACCAGTCCAACTTTGTCTCCGCGCAGCAGCGTGGCGCTGAAGTTATTCACCACCACTTTGTCGCCAAACACCATGGACACATCGCTCAGTTCGCCAACGATCTTGCCGCTGGGCAAACCCGCATCCACACTGGCCCTGACCTGACCCACGGCATTACGTCTGGCAAGCCGTGTAGCGCGAAGTTTCTCCAAGCGGCCAATGCGAGCAACGGAGCGTGTTCTTCTGGCCTCCACGCCTCGGCGCACCCAGACTTCTTCTTGCGCGAGCAGCTTGTCGGCCTTGGCCTGTGTCACCGCTTCTGCGGCCATTTCCGCCTCTTTTAAAAATAAGTAGCTTTGGAAATTGCCTTGGTAAGAGTGCAAATGCCCACGGTCCAACTCCACGATGCGGGTGGACACGTGGTCTAAAAACGCACGGTCATGGGTGATCACCACGGCGCTGCCTTTGAACTCGATCAGCAAGTCTTCCAGCCACTGGATACTGTCCAAATCCAGGTGGTTGGTGGGTTCGTCCAGCAACAAAATATCGGGCAAAGTGACCAAGGCCTGCCCCAGGGCCACACGCTTTTTGGTGCCACCCGACAAGCTGGCCACCAGGGCGTCACCATCCAGATGCAAGCGCTGCAAGGTCTCGGTCACCCGCTGTTCCCAGTTCCAGCCGTCTTGCATTTCAATCGTGTTTTGCAAAGCGTCTAAGTCCCCTTCACCCGCGTAATACTGCTCAAGTACCTGTTTCAAAGGGGCTAAACCCTCACTTACCGAATCAAATACAGTCACTTCTGGGCTTAGCACAGGCTCTTGCGCCACATAAGCCAACTTCAGGTTCTGTTGGTACTGAACCACCCCGTCGTCAAGGTGTTCCATGCCCGCCAAAATCTTCAAAAGTGAAGACTTTCCAGTGCCGTTGCGGCCAATTAAGCCAATACGCTCACCTGTTTCTATGGATAAAGCGGTGTGATCTAAAAGCGCCACGTCGCCAAATGCGAGCTGCGCGGATTGCAAAGTTATAAGAGCCATGGCCCGATTATGCAGGCGAGGTGCGCACGGATAAAAAATTTAAAGTTAGCTAACCTATTGAAAGAAAACAATTTTTTCTGATCCAGTTCGACCAAAGGAAAAGTTTTTCTTGAATGTAGTTGCCAGCTTCGAAAAGTGCGCTATACTAGCTGGCTCTGCTTTTGAAACGTACGGTGCAAACCAGCGTTTAAAGGGCAAAGAAAAAAAGTTTTAAAAGTTTTGACACAGCCTTCAAATTTGTGTCATAATCTAAGGCTTCGCTGATCGCGGCGAGGCAAACAAACAGGCAACTGTTTAGGTTCATTAACAAATTACAGCCGATAAGCGTGGGCGTTTTAAGGCGATTGCCAAGGTTCTAGTAACCGAGTCGCAAGACTTAAAACGCTCATGAAGATAGAAGTGAAGTTCACTTCAATTCCGTTTTTAATGAGTGGCTTCGAAAGAAGCAAAAAAACTATCAAGATCGAACTATAGAGTTTGATCCTGGCTCAGATTGAACGCTGGCGGAATGCTTTACACATGCAAGTCGAACGGCAGCACGGGGGCAACCCTGGTGGCGAGTGGCGAACGGGTGAGTAATATATCG
>JAIXYA010000229.1 GCA_027490485.1 Comamonadaceae bacterium | reverse complement strand
TAAGCCATTCGCAAGGTGTTGCAGATTTATTTTTTTCAAAATCCACCATTTTTAAATTTGCGTGGAAACTCAAGCCGGCAATTTGAGCGCGGTTGAGTCCGAAAGAATAAACACACTGCGGTTCATGTACCCATGATTTAACTTGCATCGCTAACGGTTGATAACTTCGAGCGTAATTGAGTAGCGGCATCCACAGTGTCATCAGCAGTACCCAGCACAACAAAGCACCATTGGCTGGCAGTACCAAGCTCTTCCAAATAAACCGCGGGTTTTTGCCAAGTCGCCACAGAATCAATTTGCACCATACGGCCGTCATGATCAGTGCTATGACTGTATGAAACCAATTGAATTCAGAGACATAACCTGGTGCCAATCGGCTGACATTGATGGCAGGTTGCGCTGGCCAACCTGTTTGTAGCGAGATCCATACCACCCAAACAATGACCGCACCACCAGTGAAAAATAGCAAGGTGAACCAATCAATCAGTGCCGCGACGCTTCTCTTTAAGGTTGGCAAAGCGAAAGCGGCCAAGCAAGCCAAGGGTGGAAGTGACAGAAGCAAGGTACGTTCCGGATTTTTCGTCGTGATGCTGGCAATCAAGACCACAAAATATATGAACACTGGCAGAACCAAGTGTTGTTGCCATACATGTTCTTTCCACTGATTTCTCCATGTCCAAAGCGTCCAAGCAGCCAAGGGCCAAGCTGGCCAAGTGAACCAGAGCAGAAGTCTTAGCAAGCCTTTCCACTGGGTGCTTGCCTCACTTAAGGTGATCAGTTTCCATTGCCATAAGTCTCCCCATGTAGCCAGCGAAATCACGCTGAAGCAACCTAGGACCAAGAGTGCTAGATGTTCAAGACGAACTTGCGTTTGCTTGAGAATCAAAAATGCGATTCCTATGCCAAGCATCAAAGCCAGAAAAGGTGCGCCGCTCAAAGTCAGCAAAACCAAAGACAGGTTAAGAAGCACAATAGCCAGTAAAAGATGTGTTCTCACCATCGCCGCAGCACAAAAGAGCAGGGCAGTCGTGCAAAGCTGTATCGATAGTGGTGTTGTTTCATGGCTAGGAAGTGCCATGCCCAAGCAAGCAATCAGGGCAAGCAGCCCAGCATCTGCGATAGCTTTTGCGTAGTCTTCTGGCTTGGCTTCACCACCAAATGCAAATACAACAGGTTGTGCATGGGGATTCTTGGCTAAAAAATAAATTGCGTACCAAGTCGCAATAAGGGTGATGAGCAAGCCAGCTATGAAAGGAATTTTTGCTGCGGCGTCAGGGGAGATCCAAGGACTGAACAGGGCAATAGCAGCAGCACCAATGGCATAGGCTAATGGTCCTGAAAGCTCGGGCGTGCTAGACGCCATTTCAGGCTTCCATGCAGCAGAATAACCTTGTGAGATCTCCCACATATAGCCAAAAGACGATATGTCCAAGGACTTCCAAGGGTCGCGGTTGACCAGACCTGTGACAACATAAACCAAGCATATGCATACCAACGCCCATAGCGGTAGGCGTTGCGCCGCAGTTTGGGTCACGATAGCTGGGTTGGGTGTTTTCACATCAATAAGTTTCTACAAAATTTTAATCAATGAGTGAAGGCAAAAAAAAACAGCCTGAAGTCAGGCTGTTTTTGTATCGCAAACAAGGCTTACTTGGCTGCTGTTTTTCCGTATTTGTTACGGAATCGTTCAACACGTCCACCCATGGTATCCACAGATTTTTGAGTTCCTGTGTAAAAGGGGTGTGACTCGCTGGAAGTGTCAAGCTTGTACAACGGCAGTTCACGACCATCATCCATTTTGATGGTTTCTTTGGTGTTCGCGCAGGTGCGGGTCACAAATTTGAAGCCATTGGAAAGATCGATAAAGCAAACTTCGCGGTATTGGGGATGTATTCCCTGTTTCATAACTTTTCCTTGTGTCGTTACGGCAGCCACACCGGCCATTCCGATGCACTTTTCGCAAAAAATGAATTCTAGCTTAGATTGATTACCCGCCCCGACGCATCATGTCAAAGAAGTCAACGTTGGTCTTGGTGGATTTCATATTTTTCAGCATCAATTCCATGGATTCAATTTCATCTAAGTTGTAGATGAATTGCCTCAAAATCCTGGATTTTTGGAGAATTTCAGGTGACAGCAATAACTCTTCCTTGCGAGTGCCACTTCGATTGAGTTGAATGGCTGGGAACACACGCTTTTCGTACAAGCGTCTGTCTAAGTGAATTTCACAGTTTCCTGTTCCTTTGAACTCTTCGAAAATGACCTCGTCCATTCGACTTCCTGTGTCTATAAGCGCGGTGGCAATGATGGTCAAGGAGCCGCCTTCTTCAACTTTTCGGGCTGCACCAAAAAAGCGTTTGGGGCGCTGCAAAGCATTAGAGTCAACACCACCAGACAAGACTTTCCCAGAGCTTGGCACTACGTTGTTGTAGGCCCTTGCAAGACGAGTAATCGAATCGAGCAAGATGACCACATCTTTTTTTAACTCGACAAGTCGCTTTGCTCGCTCAATGACCATTTCAGCCACATGAACGTGTCTGGCTGCAGGTTCGTCAAATGTGGATGCGATCACTTCGCCTTTGACGCTGCGCTGCATTTCTGTCACTTCTTCAGGACGCTCATCAACAAGCAAAACCATGACATGGCTGTCTGGGTAATTGGCTGTAATAGCATGGGCAATATGCTGCATCATGACTGTTTTGCCGCTCTTGGGAGGGGCTACTAACAGCGCTCGTTGACCTTTACCAATCGGAGCAATGATGTCAATGATGCGGCCTGTGATGTTCTCTTCGCCCTTGATGTCACGCTCTAAACGCATTTGTTCTTTTGGAAAGAGCGGCGTCAAGTTTTCAAACATGACTTTGTGTTTGTTGTTTTCAGGAAGGTCGCCATTGACTTGATCGAGCTTTGTCAGCGCGAAATAACGCTCACCGTCCTTGGGAATGCGCACCTCGCCTTCGATCATGTCGCCTGTGTGGAGGTTGAAGCGTCTGACCTGGCTGGGACTGATGTAAATGTCGTCAGTACTTGCTGTGTAGCTGGTGTCAGGGCTGCGTAAAAAGCCAAAACCATCGGGCAGGATTTCCAGCACCCCGTCAGCAAAAACTTGCTCGCCCGCACGGGCTCTTTTTTTAATGATGGCAAACATTAACTCCTGTTTGCGCATCCGTCCTGTATTTTCAATCTCAAGCTCTTCGGCTTGCTTTAATACTTCCGACACATGCAGTGCCTTGAGTTCATTCAGGTGCATAGGGGTACTCCAAGAGGGGAGTGTTGATAGCTATCGAGGGGGAGGGAACAAGACCAGTCCTATGGGAGAGTCTTGGATTAGTCAGGCAACTGGCTTGTGGCCCATATCGCTGAAAGTGTGATGATTATGACAGGAAAAGGGCTCAAGCCAGCTGCTGGTTGATAAATTCAGTCAATTGAGCTTTGCTAAGGGAGCCCACCTTGGTGGCCGCAAGTTGTCCATTTTTAAAAATCATGAGGGTCGGGATACCTCTGATGCCAAATTTGGCAGGGATATCTTTGTTCTCATCAACATTGAGTTTGGTTATTTGAAGTTTGCCTTGGTAAGTCGTGGCGGCCTCATCCAAAGCCGGCGCAATCATTTTGCAGGGACCGCACCATTCAGCCCAAAAGTCAACCAAAACAGGATGGTCTGATTGAAGAACCACGCTCTCAAAGGTGTTGTCAGAAATATGCTGGATGAGTTCGCTAGCCATGGAGAAGTCCTTATTTTTGTTCTATTTTAGGATAAATTGGATGAGCTTGGTGTTTAGGCAGTTTCAAGAGATTTGGTCTCTAGAATAGCTACACTTATGTTTGTACATCTCCGGCTCCATACTGAATACTCTGTCGCAGATGGTACTTGCAGAATTGACGATGTGGTCAAACG
>JAIXYA010000160.1 GCA_027490485.1 Comamonadaceae bacterium | reverse complement strand
GGACCGCAGCAATGGCGGCGTTTTGGGTTTGCGCCCCCCTAGCCGTTACCCTAGTTTGTTTGTCGATGCCATCAAAGACACCGCAGTGGGCCAGTTGGCAGGGCCACTGCGCTCGGCCGCTGGTTTTCACCTATTGAAATTGTTGGAAAGACGCAGCGCAGACGCACTGCCCACCACCGTCACGCAAACCCGCGCAAGGCATATCTTGCTGCGCCCAGGCGGCAACCTCAGCCAAGATGCTGCACGTGCTCAATTGGCCACGTTCAAGCGCAAAATCGAACTTGGCTTAGCGGAATTTGACGCACTGGCCAAAGAGCATTCGCAAGACGGCAGCGCCAACCAAGGCGGGGACTTAGGCTGGGCCAACCCGGGCATGATGGTGCCCGAATTTGAAGAGGCCATGGCCAAGTTGGCCCCGGGTCAGGTGGGTGACCCGCTGGTTTCGCGCTTTGGTGTGCATCTGATTCAAGTGCTTGAGAGGCGCGAAGCGCCGCTAAGTTTGCGCGAACAACAAGACATGGCGCGCAATATCTTGCGTGAGAAAAAGTTTGAGGAAGCCTATAAGAACTGGGAACGCGAGGTACGTGGGCGCGCCTTTGTCGAATACCGCGAAACCCCGCAATAAGTGAAACACCAAGCCCGTAAGCGCTTTGGTCAGCACTTTTTGACCGATAACGCTGTGATTGCAGAGATAGTGGACGCTATTGACCCGCAGCCTGGGCAAGCGATGGTGGAGATTGGCCCAGGTCTGGCGGCCATGACCCAGCCCTTGGTCGAGCGGCTTGGGCATTTGCAAGTGATTGAGTTAGACCGCGATTTGGCGGCACGCTTGCGCCAACACAAGCAGTTGACGGTGCATGAAGCGGATGTGCTGAAAGTTGACATCACGGCACTGGCCGCTGGCTTGGGTACGCAGACACTGCGGGTTGTTGGCAATTTGCCCTACAACATTTCCACCCCCATCTTGTTTCACTTGCTTGATCATGTGGCGGCGATCCAAGACCAGCACTTCATGTTGCAAAAAGAGGTGGTCGAGCGCATGGTGGCTGCGCCATCCAGCGCGGCGTATGGGCGTTTGAGCGTGATGCTGCAATGGCGTTACGCCATGGAAATGGTGGTGGAAGTTGGACCCATGGCGTTTGATCCGCCACCGCGGGTAGACAGCGCGGTGGTGCGCATGACGCCGCACGACCAACCCGCACCATTGCCTGTGGCCTTGCTCAGTGAGTTGGTGCAAGTGGCTTTCAGCCAGCGGCGCAAATTACTCAGGCACACCTTAGGCAAATGGCTGCAAGAGCGCGGCGTGGCCGCGGACTTTGATGTGCAGCGCCGCGCCGAAGAGGTGGCGGTGGCCGAGTATGTGCAGCTGGCGCAGCGTGTGAGCGCCAGCAGGCACGCCAGTTTAAGCGGCTAGTCGATTTGCAATTGCCGCTTTGGTAGCAGGCAATTCAGCCGGTAAATGGTGAGCCAGTTGCTGGAACAATTCTTCGTGTAGGCCCAACTCGGTTTGCCAAGCGGCTTTGTCGATGTGGGTGACCGTGTTGAATTGCTCGGCGGTGAAGTTCAAGCCATTCCAATTGAGTTCGCCATAGCTGGGGCTGATACCGAACACGTTTTCAAGGCCTTTGGCCTTGCCTTCGATGCGGTCGATCATCCACTTCAAGACGCGCATGTTCTCGCCGTAGCCCGGCCAAACGTACTTGCCGTCCTCACCTTTGCGGAACCAGTTGACGCAGTAAATGCCGGGCAATTGGGCGCCGCTGCTTTGTAGCTTTTGGCCCAGTTTCAGCCAGTGTTGGAAATAGTCGCTCATGTTGTAGCCGGCAAAGGGCAGCATGGCGAAGGGGTCGCGGCGCACCACGCCTTGTTGACCGGCGGCGGCGGCGGTGGTTTCCGAGCCCATGGTGGCGGCCATGTACACGCCTTCCACCCAGTTGCGGGCCTCGGTGACCAAGGGCACGGTGGTGGAACGGCGTCCGCCAAAGATGAAGGCGTCAATCGCCACGCCTGCAGGGTCATCCCAGGCGCTGTCCAGCGCCGGGTTGTTGGTCGCGGCCACGGTGAAGCGGGCATTGGGGTGGGCGGCTTTGGCGCCGGTTTCTTTGGCAATGGCAGGGGTCCAGTCTTTGCCCTGCCAGTCGATGCAGTGCGCAGGCGAGTCGCTCATGCCTTCCCACCAGACGTCGCCGTCATCGGTCAAGGCCACATTGGTGAAGATCACGTCTTTGTCCAAACTGGCCATGCAGTTCGGGTTGGTCAAGGTGTTGGTGCCAGGCGCCACGCCAAAGTAGCCGGCCTCGGGGTTGATGGCGCGCAAACGGCCATCGGCACCGGGTTTGATCCAGGCGATGTCGTCACCGATGGTAGTGACCTGCCAGCCGGGCATGCCGGCAGGCGGGATCAACATGGCGAAATTGGTTTTGCCACAAGCGCTGGGGAAGGCCGCGGCCACGTGGTACTTCTTGCCCTCAGGGTTGGTCACGCCCAAGATGAGCATGTGCTCGGCCAACCAGCCTTGGTCGCGGCCCATGTTGGAGGCGATGCGCAGCGCGAAGCATTTTTTGCCCAACAGCGCATTGCCGCCGTAGCCGGAGCCGTAAGACCAGATTTCGCGGGTCTCGGGGTAATGCACGATGTATTTGGTTTTGTTGCAAGGCCAGCTGACATCTGGGTCGCCGGCTTTCAAAGGTGCGCCCACGGTGTGCACGCAGGGCACGAACTCGCCGTTCTCGCCCAGCACGTCATACACCGTTTGACCCATGCGGGTCATGATCTTCATGTTGACCGCCACATAGGCACTGTCAGCGACTTCAATGCCGATGTGGGCGATCGGGCTCCCCAAGGGGCCCATGGAGAAAG
>JAIXYA010000128.1 GCA_027490485.1 Comamonadaceae bacterium | reverse complement strand
TGGGTAAAAAATCCACCACATATTCAGCACCGCGGTACAACTCGTTATGGCCTTTTTGACGGCCAAATCCTTTGACTTCGGTGACGGTCAGGCCGGTGACGCCGCATTCGGCCAAAGCCTCACGGACCTCTTCAAGCTTGAAGGGTTTGATGACGGCAGTGATTTGTTTCATATTGAATTTCCTTGGTCTCACAGAAAAAAGGGTTGTCAGGAACGGAAATGACTGGTTATAGGATAACGCCAATCTTTGCCGAAACCTCTGTGGGTGATGCGGATGCCTATGGGCGCTTGGCGGCGCTTGTATTCGTTCACACGAATCAATCGCGTCACTTTTTCCACATCAGCTAGCGCAAACCCCGCGTCGACAATGTCTTGGGCGCTTTGGTCTTGTTCCATGTAGCGACCCAGAATCGCGTCAAGCACCTCGTAAGGAGGCAAACTGTCTTGGTCGGTTTGGTCAGGGCGAAGTTCTGCGCTGGGCGGTCGGGTGATGATGCGTTCGGGGATGGGCGAAGCGCCGCGTCCATAGGGGTCATGCTGGTTTCGCCACTGAGCCAACTGATAAACCAAAGTTTTGGCGACATCCTTGATGACCGCAAAGCCTCCGGCCATGTCGCCGTACAAAGTGCAATAGCCGGTGGCCATTTCGCTTTTGTTGCCTGTGGTCAAGACAATTGCGCCAAGTTTGTTCGACAAAGCCATCAGCAAGGTACCTCGAACCCGTGCTTGTATGTTTTCCTCGGTCGCGTCCAAAGGCATGCCCGCAAAATCAGTCTCAAGCGTTTGCAAAAAGGCGTCAAACATAGGAACGATAGATTTTTCGTCGTACCGCACCCCCATTCGTTGCGCCATGTCTCTGGCATCGGTCAAACTGATGTCTGCGGTATAGGGAGAAGGCATCATGACGCAACGCACGTTTTGCGGGCCTAGGGCGTCTACTGCAATCGCTAACACCAACGCCGAATCGATACCCCCCGATAAACCAATCAATGCGCCTGGGAAACGGTTCTTGCCAAGGTAATCGCGAACCCCCAACACCAGCGCATCCCAAACCTCAGCCAACTCAGTTTGCAACGGCACGGTGGCGGCTTGCAACACGGTTTGACCATCGACGGATGGAACTGACACATGGAAATCTGCTTCCACAAACCCTTGGGCCCTGCCCGCTAATTCACCCGTGGCTTGAAGCGCGAACGACCGCCCTTCGAAAACGACTTCATCTTGCCCGCCCACCAAATGCGCATAGACCAATGGCAAACCGGTGGCCAAGCAGCGCTCTCGCATTTGGTGTTCGCGTTCTTGGGCCTTGCCCATGTGAAAAGGAGACGCATTGATGACAGCCAACAACTGTGCTCCGGCAGCTTTCAGGTCTGCGGCGGGTTGATCAAACCAGGCGTCTTCGCAAATCAGCAAGCCCACTTTCACGCCTTGCACCTCAAACACACAAGGCTGTGTGCCAGGTTTGAAATAGCGCCGCTCATCGAACACTTGGTAATTGGGTAACTTGCGTTTGGCATAGCTGGCAACCACCTTGCCTTCGCACAGCACGGAAGCCATGTTGAAGCGCAAACTGACTGCCACCGAGCGGGTACGTTCATCATGGCCGCTGGGGTGACCTACCACCACATGCATACCCTTTAAATCAGCCAGCGACAATCTGATGGTGTCAAGGGTTTGTTCGCAAGCGGAGATGAATGAGGCACGTAAAAACAGATCCTCAGCGGCATAGCCACAAATGGACAATTCCGGCGTGATCAATAACCTGGCCCCTTTGGCATAGGCGCGGCGAGCCGCATCCATGATTTTTTGGGCATTACCCGCCATGTCACCCACGGTGAAATTGAGCTGGGCTACACTGAGTTCAAGCGTCATAGGTGATATGCAAAAAGAGCTGAACGATTATGGCATCCGGGTGCACCCGCATCTGAAAGAGATTGCCGCCAAAGACTGGGATGGTTTGCTTTTCCAGCAACACAGTCCTACCCCTTTTATGCGACACGCCTATTTGCTGGCTTTGCAAGACAGTGGCAGTGCTGTTGCTGCAACTGGGTGGCAAGCCCAATTCATCAGCTTATGGCGGGGTGATGAATTGGTAGGCGCTTGCCCCCTCTACCTGAAAGACCACTCTTACGGCGAGTATGTATTTGACTGGGCCTGGGCCAATGCCTACCACCAGCATGGTCTGAACTATTACCCCAAAGCACTGATCGCGGTGCCTTTCACCCCGGTGCCAGGTTCACGCTTATTGGCAAAAGACGCGTCTAGCCGTGAGCTTTTGCTGCAAGCTGTCATTGGGTGGTGCCAAGAACAAAAGCTGTCGTCTTTGCACATGCTGTTTGGCAGCGATGAAGACATGGCAGCGGCCCAAGCGCTGGGTTTGTTGCAACGACAGACCGTGCAATTTCATTGGCAAAACCAAGCGTGGCCAGATTTCGATACTTTTTTGGCAAGCCTGACGCAGGAGAAGCGCAAAAAAATCCGCCAAGAACGACGCCGAGTGGCAGATGCAGGTGTGAGTTTTCGCTGGTCTTTGGGGGCCGATATCAGCGAAGAAGACTGGACCTTTTTTTACCAGTGCTATGAACGCACCTACCTAGAGCATGGCAATGCGCCTTATTTAAAGCCCGATTTTTTCCATCGCATGAAAGCGGATATGGCCGAGAACTGGCTGATGTTCATTGCCGAGCGTGAGGGACGGCCCATCGCAAGCAGCTTGATTGGCGTCCACAGCCATGGCACTGAAAGCGCTGTGGCTTACGGCCGCTATTGGGGTGCGTTAGAGCGGGTGGATTGTTTGCACTTTGAGGCTTGCTATTACCAACCCCTGCAATGGTGCATCGCGCATGGTGTCAATCGTTTTGAAGGGGGCGCACAAGGCGAGCACAAAATGGCACGCGCCTTGATGCCTGTCAGCACCCACAGTGCGCACTGGTTGGCAGACCCTCGGTTTGCCAACGCTGTGGAGCAATTTTTAGAACGAGAAGGTTCAGGTGTTGACAACTACCTGGCGCATTTGGACGAACGCAATCCGTTCAAGCGCACCACTTGAATCAGCCCTTGGCTTTTTTGTAATTGCTCATACCGTCTTGTACCTCTTGACGTGCTGCATCAGGACCTTCCCAACCCAAAATCTTCACCCACTTGCCCTGCTCTAGGTCTTTGTAGTGTTCAAAGAAATGGGCGATGGTTTTCAAGCGCATGGGGTTCAAGTCTTCCGGCTTTTGCCACTGGGTATAGATGGACAAAATTTTGTCGGTAGGAACAGCCAACACCTTGCCGTCCATGCCAGCTTCGTCTTCCATTTTCAAAATACCAATGGGGCGGCAAGGCACGACCACACCAGGAATCAAAGGCACAGGCGTGATGACCAATACATCGACTGGGTCACCGTCGCCGCTGATGGTCTTGGGGACATAGCCATAGTTGGTCGGGTAGTGCATGGCCGTGCTCATGAAGCGGTCTACAAAAATCGCACCGGTTTCTTTGTCGACTTCGTATTTGATGGGGTCGGCGTTCATCGGGATTTCGATGATCACATTGAACTCATGGGGTGCGTTTTTTCCGGCGGTGACGTTATCGAGGGACATGGACAAATTCTCTTAATTGAAAAATGAAAAAGGAAAACAGCACTATTTTGTCAGTAATTACCCTGATTTTCCTTACACCAAAGCAGTGTTTGAAGCAAAGCATGCAATCTCATCCCTTACAGTCACGCCGTTGGCCAATCACCCTCCTTTGGGAGTGTGTGAGGAAGCAACGCAACGGTGGTGTTCAAGCAACCCGTGTGCGTGGCACCACCTCTCATGCGAAACAACTCAAGGAGAATTTATGTCAGCCAATACAGCGCTTTT
>JAIXYA010000073.1 GCA_027490485.1 Comamonadaceae bacterium | reverse complement strand
CGTGAATTTCGCGAAGACCTGTATTTCCGTATCAGCACCTTCCGTTTGCGCATTCAACCTTTGAAAGAACGTCCAGGCGATATCTTGCCCTTGGTGTCTCAGTCGCTGACACGCCATGCCAAAGGCGCCGTACCGTTGTCGGTGAATGTGGAAGCGCAGCAAATGTTGCTGCAATACCCATGGCCAGGCAATGTGCGCGAACTCGAAAATGTGGTGCAACGCGCTGTGGTGTTGTGTACCGGACGTGTGATTACACCCGCGCATTTGATGTTTGACGAAGCCCAAACCATGGACATGGAAGCTTTGCCGGTAGCTGCATTGATAGCCACCGCCAATGAACGTCCTTTGTGGTCGACACCTGTTGAAGTGCAGCCAATCCCAGCAGACAACCTGCCTATGGAAGCTGTGGCTACCAGTCCCTCACCTGACAGCTTCATGCCCCCCCCCAGCAGCGACGGTCTGCTGCCCAGTGACTTGTTCTCTGCAGTGAAAAGCAGCGAGCATCAAGTGATCTTGGCTGCTTTGCAAGCCACTGAAAGTCGTATCGAAGCCGCCAAGAAATTGGGCATCAGCCCACGCACCCTGCGCTACAAGTTGGCGCAGTTGCGCGAGCGTGGCATGGAACTGTCCTTCGCAGATTGATTGAGGAGCACACACCATGATTGATCGAATCTCCGCCGGCAATGTCAACAGCATGATGGAAACCATTCGCGCCTACCAAAACAAGGCGACCCATGGCGCTGAGCAGCTCAACATCAAGCCGCCAGTTACCCAAGACATTCAGGCACCCAAAACAGAGCTGCCCAATTTCACCGACTCGGTGAAAAACCTGCTCTCCAAAGTCAATGAAGTGCAGGTCAAGTCCAGCACGATGCAAGAAGCCTATCAACGTGGCGAAGACATTCCCTTGACCGATGTGGTCTTGGGAATGCAGAAATCCTCCCTGGCCTTTGAAGCGACCCTACAGGTGCGAAACAAAGTGCTCAAGGCCTACGAAGAAATCATGAACATGCCGGTTTAAACCTTTAAGAGAACACCATGGCCACCGCAAGCGCAACACTCAATACCCCGCTGGGCACCAGCAACAACGCATTGACCACCTCCGATGGTTCTTCCAAAGGTACCTCCATGGTGGCCAGCGGCACACCCCTTCGCAGCACCGATGTGGCTCGCTCTGTGGCCAACACGGCACTCAGTGACCCCATGGGCATGGTGCGTGATTTGGTGCGACAACCCACTGTGAAAAAAGCTTTGCCCATCATCGTGATCTTGATGGTGGTAGCGGCTTTTGGTTTGGCTTCGATGTCGATGAAGACACCAAGCTACCGTGCATTGACCATGATGCTGCCTGAGACTGATAAACAGTTGGCGATTGAAACTTTGAAGGCAGGTAACCTCAGTCCCCAATTGGATAACAACACCGGCCAAATCATGGTGCCAGGGGACAAATACCAAGAAGCCCGCATGTTGCTGGCCTCCAAAGGCTTACCCCGCACAGAAGTCCAAGGCATGGAAACCTTGAAAGACATGCCCGCCATGACCACAAGTCAGTTCATGGAACAGGTGCGTTACAACAATGCCATGGAGCAAGAGTTGGCCAAAACCATCTCTCAAATTGCAGGCATTCGCAATGCCCGTGTGCATCTGGCAGCTCCCAAACAAAGCGTGTTTGTGCGTGACCGCGTACCCACCAAAGCCTCTGTCATCATCACCCGCGCACCAGGTAAGCAAGTCTCTTCTGCCAACGTGCAGGCCATCATTGCTTTGGTGGCGTCTAGCGTGCCTTATTTGGCCCCCGAAAACGTGTCTGTGGTGGACAACTACGGCACTTTGATGAACGAGATGCTGGGAGAAGCCCCCTTGGGTCTGACCGGCGCTCAGTTGCAACAAAAGCAACAAATGGAAGACCTCTACCGTACCCGTTTGATTCAATTGCTAGCCCCTATCGTGGGTGAGGCCAATGTCAGCGCTCAGGTGAGCTTGCAATTGGATTTCACCCAAGAAGAAATCACCACAGAAGATTTCGATCAAGGCGACAAAGGCCCCAAGACCCGCTCCGAGTTGTATGTGGAAGACCGCAACTCTTTCAAAGACGCGATTGGTGTGCCAGGCTCACTTTCAAACACGCCGCCTAACCCGCCACAAAACCCCGCTGCTTCAGAAACTGCTGTGGCCGATCCCAACAAAGGGGTGAGTGAAAAAGGTGTGCAAGTGGTTGCACGTTCGACCAAAAACTATGAACTCGACCGTGCGGTTCGCCACACCAAGAGCGCCATGGGCAATGTCCAAAAGCTGGGTGTGGGTGTGCTGATCAATGAACGCCCCATTCCTGCAGGCACCAAGGTTGAAAAACCCACCGATGGCTCTGCTGCGCCCACCACGATTCCTTACACACAAGAAGAGCTTGACCGCTTGAACCAGTTGGTGCGTGGTGCTGTCGGCTTCAATGACAAACGCGGCGATGTGGTCACTGTGGTGGCAACCCGCTTTGAGCCACCTGTCGACCCCGATGCGGTGCCTTGGTACAAAGACGAGTCTTTGGCTTCTTTGGCCAACAGTGGCGTGGTGGCTTTGTTATTCATTAGTTTCTTGTTGTTCGTGGTTCGCCCCATGATCAAGAAACTCAACAAACCTGAAATTGACCCCGCAAGCTTGGCTGCTGCTGCTTTGGCTGCCGCGTCAGCGGAAGCTGCCAGCGCAGAAAAAATGCGCACAGAGCGTATTGCTGCCGCCGAGGCCGATGCCGCGGTACGTGCCACCCAAGAACGCTTGGCCCGTGAAGAGGCTGAAGAGAAGGTGCGCAAAGCCAAAGAAGAAGAACTCATGCAGTTGCAAATGGCCGAGGAAGCTTCTGCTGCAGAATCAGTGCGCATGGCCGAAGAAGAGGCGGCTCGCGAAGCCGAACGCCTTGCGGCTGCCAGCGAAGAACCAGAAGGACCCACCGACGTTGAACTTGCTGAGGGTGAAACTTTGGAAGACCTGAAGGCGCGTATGGGCAACCTCAAACCCAAGAAGCAAGCCATACCCGCCGATTTGCTTAACAATGCCAACTCGTATGACGATAAAGTCGCCTTGATCCGCATGATCGTGGCAGACAACTCTGG
>JAIXYA010000045.1 GCA_027490485.1 Comamonadaceae bacterium | reverse complement strand
TGCACATCAAAATGGCGCATCTTCATGACCCGCTTGGAGCCTTCCCTGACGACGGCAAAAGCCTCAGGCAACAAAGCGTCTAAGCTCTCGCCTTGGGACACACGTTGCTTGAATTCATTGGTTTTTTGACGCAGAGCGTCATCATTGAGCTGCTCGTACTTGGCCTCTAGTCCATTGATACGTTCTAGGGTTTTGCGGAATTGCTTGAGGAGTCGCTCATTGCGACTGCCAAATATCTGGGTCAAAAGATTAAATGCCATGCCAGCGGTACATATGCGTACATTCCTTATGAATAAGGCTTAATTTTAACCTCTGAGCTACGCGCTCCATAATTGGATGATGTCCACTGCAAATACCTACAAATCACGTTCAGCCACGCCTGTGCAATCGGCCATGGCGCAGTCAGCCACCTTGTCCTCGCTGATGCAGATCAGTCGTCAATCCCAAGCCTGTCTGGCTTGCATCCAAGCACTTTTACCCTTAGGCTTGGAGGGTCTTGTGAAAGCTGGCCCCTTGGATGCGCAGGGGTGGTGTCTACTGGTTCCGCACAATGCGGCTGGCGCTAAATTGCGACAACTGGTTCCTGCTTTGACGGCGCATTTGCGTTCGCACAATTTTCCGATTGAAAAAATCCGCGTCAAAGTCATGTCTCGCTGAATGAAAGTCTTTATGCCCTCTTTTTTTGTACACGCCCTGATTGGCTTGTTTTTGTCAGCCTTATACCCTTCGAGCTGGGCTGATGAAAACAGCCTTTGCAAAAAGGACAACGAAGGCAATGTGTGGTGCGCTCCGGACCAAGGTGGCATAGGGCAAAGACCCAGCGGAGAGGTTTTTTGTGGTGTGGGTCAATGCATCAATATGACCAACGGTGCTGTGGTTTGTTCTAACCAGCCCAATGGCCGTACGGCATTGAATTACATAGGGCAAGCCATTTGTGCGGGTACTTGTGTTCCCGGCAAACAAGCGGTGTGCGTCAAACCCAAGTAACTGGCTATTGGAGAGGTTGGCGCGAACAGCTTTTATAAACCTCGGTGTACATGCGCATTCGCCCAACTACATTTTGGTACTTCTCCCAAATAATCTCCACAATGTCGCGGGTAATTTGCATGAACTCCATATTGCAATGGTGGCGAATATTGTTGACATACACCGCCTTTTGCTCCCATTGATTTTCTTGCATCAAAAGCGCGTAATGGGTCAGTTCATGGCCTAGTGCCCACAAAAACATGTCATGTTTCCAAAATCGGGTACCGGTTGTGCCAATCGAGATCTGTAGGGTATTTTGCGGCGCATCTTCGCTTGGAAATTGAAACACCATCCTTGCTTCTTTAGGAATGTTTTCATCAAACATGATGGGGGGCAAAGGTAAATCAGCAGGAGCCTGGGTTTCTTTTTTGATGAACTCCCAAATCTTCTGCGTCATCTGCAAATCCAATTGCGATGTGTTGATGGGCAAGCCTTGGGCAAAAGACACGCTGGCCAGCCAAAACCCCATCAGGGCTAAAGCGGTTCGACAATGATGGATGGTGTGAGCGGTTTTTCCCATGCGACAGGTGGTATGGTTAGGCGATTATTTTTTCAAGCAGTTGTATGCGTTTGACGATTTTTACCACGCCCATCCTTAGCCCTTTGCTCAAAAGGTTTTCCATCTGGGTTCTTCGCTTGTCAGGCTGGACATTGGTAGGCCAAATGCCTTCTGACACCCCTAAAAGTGTGGTGATTGCAGCACCTCACACCAGCAACTGGGACTTGCCCTACACCTTGATGGTGGCTTTTGCACTTGACTTGAATATCCATTGGATGGGGAAAATCCAAATCTTTCGCTTTCCCTTTCAAGGTCTGATGCGCTGGTTGGGTGGCATTGCTGTGGACCGCTCTCAGTCCACCAATATGGTGTCCGCTTCGGCGCAAGCCCTGCGCGATGCAGATGGCGAACTGCATTTGGTGGTCCCGCCAGAAGGTACGCGTTCTCAGTCGCGTCAGTGGAAGACGGGTTTTTATTACATCGCACTGCAAGCGCAGGTGCCCATCGTATTGGGCTTTTTAGACTTTGGTAGCAAAACATCTGGGCTTGGCCCCGCACTTTTACCAACGGGCGATTTAGAAGCAGACATGGCCAGCATCAAAGCCTTTTATGCGCCCTTTCAGGGTAAAAATGCCTCTCAATTCGTCATAGAGTAATCAATTCCAATGCTATTTACTTTAAGCACACAAAGTATGTGCTGCTCTATAGAATCAGGCACATGTCCACACGCTCTCCACTCGGCTTTCCCCTGCACACATTTAGGGTGTTTTTTTTCTTGGCCTTAGGGGGTTTTGCAGTGAATTGTGCTTCAGCACAAAACAAAAACACGCCTAGCTCACCGGCGCCTGCAGTGGTTTGTTCAGCCTCCGACTTCAAGGCCTTGGCCTACACCACCAATGATGCGCAACAACGCGAGGACCGCGCAAAAGAGTGGCTAAGCAAATATGGCAAGTCTTGCCCACTGGATCAGCTTGAACTTATTTTGATGAACCAAGCGGTTTGGCTGGGTACAGCCAATACGCCGCCCATCATCTCGGCCACTGAAACCATTTACAAACTGAAAAAAGCCACCGCGGATGAACTTGAAAAGTCGGTTGACAAGCCCAGAGGCAGCGCTGCTAACAAGAAATGAGCTTGCTTGGCAGAAGTTTGACTCTTCCACTTAATCCATGCCTATTTTTTCTCCACAAGTATTTCGTCATCTTGTAATTGGCGTTTTGTTCCCTTTAGTTAACCTGCCTTTTTCAAGCCATCATTTTGCGAATGCCCAAGTCAAAAATTCTGGGGTGTCATGTCTTTCAAGTGAATTTAAAGCCTTGTCGTACACCATCAATGATGTTGACGCTCGTGAAACAAACGCCCTGGCTTGGCTGGCGAAGTTTGGCAAAGGTAATTGCCCAGCAGCTGAATTAGATGCCATCAGTAACAACGCACCTTTGTGGTTAGGGACAGCTTACACCGCCAAAATCAACCAAGCCATCAGTGGGTTGAGCAACGCCCGCAAGTCAGCTTCCTCTGCCGCATCTTCTCAGGCCGATACTGTCGGCACCTCAAAGAGAGTGCCCACTGTGAAAAAAGCTGACGACACGATTGCGGCCGCCACCCCAGCGGGTTTGCGTGAGAGTGAAATCAACCAGTGCTTGGCCAACGAGATCGTCACATGGAACGATGGTGGTAAAGACACCAAAATGCTCAGCCCAAGCATGGTCTATGTGTACGACCACCAAGGCGCACCAGAAGGCTTCAGCGAAGAATCCGTTGTTGCATCTTTGAAGAATGCCTCAGCTGCTTGGGATCAATGTGGTGGGCAAAATACCGTCATCTTGAAGCGTGATTTAAGTCCCTCGGTGGCAGGACTCAAGATCACGGCGCGTTGGAGTGATGAAGACAAGTTGGGGACAATTGGCTTGGCCAACATCACCCAAAAAACGTTGACTCTAAGTCCAGAAGCCTTTGTAAACCTTAGAAAAGCCAATGCCACGAGAAATTTGATGGAGACCTTGCAAATGGTGGTTTCGCATGAAATTGGGCATTTTCAGGGCCTGACCTCGCACTCAAGACGGTGCGTTGATGTGCTGTCTTATTACACCAATGCCAGCGGTGAAAAATGTTCCATTCGAAATAATGGGGTAATGCCCACGAACATTGAATACAGATCGCAACTGCCAACTGCGTGCGATATTCAACGCTGTCGCGCTTCGAATGCCAATGAGGTGCGTTAGAGCCTAACGCAATCCATCAACTGTTTTGTTTTACGATTTCAACAATCAACGCAATGATGCCAGCAATAGCCGAGAAGATGACGATACCCACCACATAGTAAATGGCAGATGTTTTTTTAATTTGGGTGACTTTGGATTCGTTCATAGCCTTATTTTGTCACCGAAAAGGGGATAGACCTGATCAGGGTTATCGATAGATGACAGATGGCTTTTGAAGTGGTGCCGATTATCGGATTCGAACTGATGACCTACCGCTTACAAGGCGGTTGCTCTACCAACTGAGCTAAATCGGCACTGCATATATTCTAACCACAACACCCAATACAAAATTATTTGATGCGCTTGAGTTGTGGCCGACTGCCAGGGTTGGGATGCGTTGGCTTGGGAGGATCAGTGGGGTCGTCTGTGTCTTGCGTTTGGTGCGAGCTGGCAGTGCTCAAACTCACAACCGGCTTGATCGCGGACACCAAAGCTTTAGGCTCAGCATCTTCAGCCTCACCGCTGGACGCACTCGGGGCGGGGAACGCCATGCCTTGTCCATTTTCACGTGCATAAATGGCAATCACCCTGGCTATCGGCACACTGATTTCTCTGGCCACACCGCCGAATCGGGCTTTGAAAACCACAAACTCGTTGCCCAGTTGTAAATTGCTCGTGGCATCAAAACTGATGTTGAGAACAATCTCACCGTTGTTGACATATTCTCTGGGCACCTGCACTGTGTCATCGACCAAAACAGCGATGTAGGGTGTAAATCCGTTATCGGTACACCATTCGTGCAAAGCACGAACCAGATAGGGCCGTGTGGAAGATGACTGCGCAATGTTGATCATGTCAGCAGATTACTTGCGCATCACTTTCTCTGAAGGTGTCAATGCTTCAATATAGGCTGGTCTGGAAAAAATACGCTCGGCATATTTGAGCAAAGGGGCAGCGTTTTTGGACAACTCGATGCCGTAATGGTCTAAACGCCACAGCAAAGGTGCTATGGCCACATCGAGCATGGAGAAATTGTCGCCTAACATGAACTTGTTCTTCAAGAAGACAGGGGCGAGTTGAGTCAAACGATCGCGAATGTGTGAGCGGGCTTTTTCAAGCGCTTTCTCATTGGCCTTTTGACTGCGCGACTCAATGATCATCACATTAGCGAACAGCTCTTTTTCAAAATTCAAAAGGAACAAGCGCACACGGGCACGGTCGACAGGGTCGCCGGGCATCAACTGTGGATGCGGAAAACGTTCGTCAATGTATTCGTTGATGATGTTCGATTCATACAAAATCAAATCACGCTCTACCAAAATAGGCACTTGCCCATAGGGATTCATGACATTGATGTCTTCTGGTTTGTTGTAGAGATCAACATCACGGATTTCAAAGTCCATGCCTTTTTCAAAGAGCACGAATCTACATCTGTGAGAAAAAGGACAGACTGTCCCAGAGTACAAAACCATCATGAGATTGGCTCCTAAAAGGCTAAAGGTTTAATGGGCTAGCCAAGGCCCATTGTAAGAACCCGCACAAGGCGGGCAGAAAATACACTTGGTATCAGCGAATGTCTTTCCAATAGGAAGCATTCAAGCGCCAAGCAATGACCATGAAGATCAACAAAAATAGCATTACCCAAACGCCAATTTGGACACGGGTGTTTTGCGCTGGCTCAGACATCCATTGCAAATAGTTAACCAAGTCGCCAATAGCAGCATCGTATTCAACTGCTGTCATTTTTCCCGGAGTTATTTGCTCCCAACCCTTGACCACTTGGATGGTATGGCCATGCTGCTCGACTGCCTGGTAAATGGGACGACGTTGCCCTTGCAACTCCCAAAGCACATGGGGCATACCCACATTAGGGAAAGCCAAATTGTTCCAACCCGTGGCTTTGGAGTCGTCGCGGTAGTAGGTGCGCAAATAGGTGTACAAATAGTCAGCACCTGAGCCGTTTGGACCAGAACGTGATCGAGCAATCACGGTCAAGTCAGGGGGGTTGCCACCGAACCAATCTTTGCCTTGCTTAGCGTCCATGCTGATCTTCATGGTGTCGCCGACCTTGTCAGTGGTGAACAGCAAGTTGTCCTTGATTTGCTTGTCGGTCAAACCAATGTCTTTGAGACGGTTAAACCGCATATAGGACGCAGCGTGGCAATTCAAGCAGTAGTTGACAAATATTTTTGCGCCATTTTGCAAGGCACTCAAATCGTTGAGCTTTTTAGGCGCTTTGTCCAAAGGAATCATGTCGGTAGCGGCAAATGTTGGCATTGCCACACCTAAGACCAAACAAAGACTGATTAGAAATTTTTTCATGAGTGATTGCTCCAGGTTCTGTCAGTGCGCCACAAAGTTCACACGATCGGGAACCGGTTTGGTCTGACCCAAGGTGCTCCACCAAGGCATCAACAAAAAGAAACCGAAATAAAACAAGGTACCGACTTGAGACACCCGCTCACCAATGTAAGAGGGAGGCTGAATACCAAGATAGCCCAGTACCAAGAAATTCACCACGAAGAGGGCATACAAATAAACATGCCAATCGGGACGAAAGCGGATGGACTTGACCTCGCATCTGTCTAGCCAAGGCAAGAAGAAAAGGATGATGACCGAGCCGCCCATGACCACCACGCCCCAAAACTTAGCATCAATCGCCAGCAACAGGACCACTGCAACAACCGCAGCACCTACCACACCACCTTTGAGGAGCGTACTGATTTTGGCTTTGGTTGCGCCAAGGTAGGCGGCCACCAACACACAAATGACAAGTGCGTAAATCATTTCGCTGGTGATGGCACGCAGCATGGAGTAATAGGGCGTGAAGTACCAAGTAGGTGCGATGTGCGCAGGGGTTTTTAACGGGTCAGCAGGGATAAAGTTGTTGTATTCCAAAAAGTAACCGCCAAACTCAGGGGCGAAAAAGATGATCGCGCAAAACACCAACAAAAAGCCTGTCACGCCCAAGATGTCATGAACGGTGTAATAGGGGTGAAAAGGAATGCCATCTAAAGGCCGGCCTTTTTCATCTTTGTGCGCTTTGATCTCTACGCCATCGGGGTTGTTCGAACCCACTTCATGCAAAGCAATGATGTGTGCAACCACCAAACCCAAAAGCACCAAGGGCAAAGCAATCACATGGAAAGCAAAGAATCGATTCAAGGTGGCGTCACCCACCACATAGTCACCACGAATCAGCAAAGCCAAATCGGGACCGATGAAGGGAATGGCTGAGAACAAATTCACAATCACTTGTGCGCCCCAGTAAGACATCTGCCCCCAAGGCAGCAAATAGCCCATGAAGGCTTCAGCCATCAAGGCCAAAAAGATGGCGCAACCAAACAACCAAACCAGTTCACGCGGTTTTCTGAATGAACCGTAAATCAGGCCACGGAACATGTGCAAATAAACCACCACAAAAAAAGCAGATGCGCCGGTTGAGTGCATATAACGAATCAGCCACCCGTAGGGAACATCGCGCATGATGTATTCCACGGAAGCAAACGCCAAGGCGGCGTCAGGCTTGTAATGCATCACCAAGAAAATGCCGGTGACAATTTGAATCACCAATACCAGCAAGGCCAAAGAGCCAAAGAAGTAGAAAAAATTGAAATTTTTGGGGGCGTAGTACTCGCTTAAATGCTCTTTGTACATCTTGGACAAAGGAAAGCGATTGTCAATCCATGTCAGCGTCTTTTCAGACAAGGGCGCATCAGGCGAGGTTTCTTTGAATTCAGCCATGGTCTTCTTAAGCCTTCTTGTCTTCACCAATCAGCAAACGAGTGTCTGAAAGGTACATATGGGGGGGAACTTCCAAATTGTCTGGGGCAGGCTTGTTTTTGTATACGCGTCCAGCCATGTCAAAAGTCGAACCATGGCAGGGGCAAAAAAATCCACCTTGCCAATCGTCAGGCAACGATGGCTGCGGTCCCATTTGGAATTTATCGCTGGGCGAGCATCCCAAATGGGAGCAAATACCCACACCGACAAAAAACTCAGGCTTGATGGATCTGGCCTGGTTTCTGGCGTATTCAGGGGTGAGTTCAGAGGGCTTGCGCTGGGACTCGGGGTCAGCCAGTTGAGACTCTACTTTTTTCAAAGCTTCAAGCTGCTCAGGTGTGCGACGGACGACCCAAACCGGTTTCCCGCGCCACTCGACCGTTAATTTTTCTCCGGGCTTGATGCTGGAGATGTCAACCTCAACAGCAGCGCCTGCCGCCTTGGCTCGCTCGGAGGGGCTGAAATTACTGACAAACGGAATCGCGACAGCAACGCCGCCAACTGCACCAGCACAGCTCGAGGCAATTAGCCACGTCCGCTTGCTGTTGTCCACAGTGGTTTCACTCATGAAAGACCTCTAAATTGGGATGCGAATTTGTAAAGCTCTAAATTCTAACCGAGCCTGCCATGTCAGACCATCCCTACAAATACATGGTTTTTGTTCGAATTAATTTTCAAAACAGTGATAAATTGAGCTATTAATAATTAATTTAAGGACTGTTCCATGTTCAAAGAATTCAAGGAATTCGCCATCAAAGGGAATGCGATGGATTTGGCGATAGGCGTCATCATTGGCGGGGCCTTCGGAAAAATCGTCGAGTCTTTGGTCGGCGACATGATCATGCCCGTCATTTCAGTGCTGATTGGCCACTTAGACTTTTCCGGCTATTTTTGGGTTCTGGGCACTGTGCCCGATACGGTACCCCGAACCTTAGAGGCGATGCGCAAGGCGGGTGTGCCGGTTTTGTCTTACGGCAACTTCATCACCATCGCCATCAACTTTTTGATTTTGGCTTTTGCTATTTTTCTGATGGTCAAGCAAATCAACCGCTTGAAGCAATCCGCGGCGGTTGCCGAGCCCATGGCGCCACCGCCAGTCACACCAGAAGAAGTTTTGTTGCTTAGAGAGATTCGCGACCAGCTTCAGCGCAGGTCATGAACTGACGAGTCCATCACAAACGCTGGCCTTTGGCCACTTTGAGCGCAGCCAACAAACTGCTGGGGTCAGCCAGTCCTTTGCCGGCGATGTCAAACGCGGTTCCATGATCGGGGCTGGTTCGCACAAAAGGCAGGCCCAAGGTTTGGTTGACGCCGTTGTCCAGCCCCAAGTATTTGACAGGTATCAAACCTTGGTCGTGGTACATGGCAACCACCACATCCGTGTCCTTTTGTCCATTTGAACTGTGCGCTTGCATGTACACGGTGTCTGGTGGGTAAGGGCCGCTGATCTGCATGCCAAGCGCTTGGGCTTTTTCAATCGCGGGGGCAATAAAGCGAATCTCTTCATCGCCAAACAGTCCCTCTTCACCCGCATGGGGGTTAAGCCCTGCCACGGTCATGCGTGGAGCTGTTCCATGGGTTTTGAGCCAACTGTCATGGGTCACTTGGAAAGTTTGAAGAACATTTTCTTGGGTGACCAAGCCAATGGCCTCGCGCAAAGGGACATGGATGCTGACCAAAACCACCCTCAAGCCTGGGCAAGACAACATCATGCGGACCGGCAAATCGCTGATGGACAAACCCAAGTGTTGCGCGGCCAGTGACTGCAGCATCTCGGTATGTCCAGGGAATTCCACACCGCTGAGTTGCAAGGCTTTTTTGTTGACGGGTGCAGTGACCACGGCTGCGACTTTGCCATTCAGGGCTGCCGAAGTGGCTGATC
>JAIXYA010000196.1 GCA_027490485.1 Comamonadaceae bacterium | reverse complement strand
CGTATGGTTTCAAACATCAATTTTGCTGGGAATTGACTTCGTATTTTAGATAGTCGAGAAATGAAGAATCTGTGTAGGCATTGGGGGGCAAATCATCGATTAAAAGTGCCGCGTCGATTTCAGCCAATTCAAGTGCAGATTGGTCATTGTGGAACTCATGAATCAAAACCAAGCCTGCCACCAAGCCCAAAAGAGGAATGAGAGAACCGAAGGTTTGGAAAAACCACTGAATTTGGCTGGGAAATTTCAGCAGAGCAAAGCCGTTTTGGGATTGAATTTCATGCGCGGTTTGCAGTTCAGGCTGGGCTATGCGTCTGAGCGACAAGGCGCGGGTTCGCGCTGCGCGTAGGCGCTCTGCTACCTCATAAGACAAGTCGGTGTTGTCATCGAGCATTTTGGCGATGCGATTGCCCAGCAGGTCTTGCGCCGATGTGGCGGAGGGTAAATGTTTCATGGTCGGATTCCCTTGGAACTCAAAGCTTTGAACAAGGATTGCACGGCTCTAGAGCAATGAGTTTTGACACTGCCCTCAGAACACCCCATGGCTGCTGCAGTTTCAGCCACATCCAAGTCCTCCCAATAACGCAACAGAAAGGCTTCTCGTTGACGTCCTGGTAAATTTTGTATTTCTATCTCAATTTTTTCAAATGTTTGGGTTCTAACGAATTCATCTAAAGCGCTTTCGGTGCTTAAATGAGATGTTAAGACGTCTAAAACGTCAAATTCATCATCACCCTGCTCAGTCCCAAAGTCACTGAAATTGGAAAAAAGGGCTTTTCGTGTTTTTTGGCGTCTGAACCAGTCGAGTGTCGTGTTGGACAAGATTCTTTGAAACAGCATCGGCAACTCTGCAACAGGCTTGTCTCCGTAATGCTCTGCCAATTTCATCATGCTGTCTTGAACGATATCAAGCGCCGACTCATCATCACGGACATGAAAGACCGTTCTTTTGAACGCGCGTTTTTCTATGCCAATCAGAAAGTCTGAGAGTTCTTTGTCAGAAGCCAAGGGTGTTGTGAAGCTTTATTGCGACTAGTGAAGAAAGGGGTGGGTAGATGTTGAAACAAGCCATTTTCATTATGGCATTGGGCATTGACTCTGGTGAATAGGGTAAATAACGATGAATTCAATGTCATAATCGCCGGCTGTCAAACTAAAAGGGTTCAAGTTTGGTGTTAAACGCCTGTAGCTTGAAATCCAAAGTCTTGATGCACTTTCATAAGAAGATGCAAAAAGGCACCCTAGTTTTTTCGTTTGCGAAATTCACAAAGGTTACATCATGGAAATCTCTAAGGCGGAGCTCCAATCCGCTGCTCAGGCCAGTGCGCTGAGCCAAACCCCCGTCGAAATCAATGGCTCCGATATCTTGGTCAAATCCTTGCAGGCCGAAGGTGTCCAATTCGTTTGGGGTTACCCAGGCGGCGCTGTCTTGCACATTTACGACGCGCTTTACAAACAAAACACCATTGAGCATGTTCTGGTTCGACATGAGCAGGCGGCGGTTCATGCAGCTGACGGCTATGCCCGTGCAACCGGCGAAGTCGGCGTAGCGCTGGTGACTTCAGGGCCGGGTGTGACCAATGCGGTGACGGGTATTGCCACTGCCTATATGGACAGTATTCCCATGGTCATCATCACGGGGCAAGTGCCTACCCATGCGATTGGCCTTGATGCCTTCCAAGAATGCGATACCGTAGGCATCACCCGCCCCATCGTGAAACATAATTTTTTGGTCAAAGATGTGCGTGAGATGGCCGATATCATGAAAAAGGCCTTTCACATTGCGCGTACGGGTCGCCCAGGTCCTGTGGTGGTTGATATTCCGAAAGATGTGTCTTTCAAAAGAACCCTGTATACAGGCTATCCAACCTCTGTAGACATGCGTTCCTACAATCCTGTTCGCAAAGGCCACAGCGGTCAAATCCGCAAAGCTTTGCAGCTGTTGGTGGGTGCCAAAAGACCCTTTATTTACACTGGCGGCGGCGTTTTAATGAGCGAAGCTTCTGCCGAGCTGCGCACCTTGGTCGATATGCTGGGTTACCCCTGCACCAATACGTTGATGGGTCTGGGAGCCTACCCAGCCAGTGACCGTAAATTTTTGGGCATGTTGGGCATGCATGGCACCATTGAGGCGAACAATGCGATGCAAAACTGCGATGTGCTGTTGGCTGTGGGCGCACGTTTTGACGACAGGGTAATTGGTAACCCCAAACACTTCGCCCAAAACGAGCGCAAGATCATCCACATCGACATTGACCCATCCAGCATTTCCAAACGCGTCAAGGTCGATATCCCTATCGTTGGCGATGTCAAGGAAGTGTTGACAGAAATGATCGGCATGCTGCGCGAACTGACGGCTAAACCCGACCCGCAAAGTTTGGCCGCTTGGTGGGAAACCATCGAAGCATGGCGCTCACGCGATTGCCTGAAATATGACCATGGTAGTTCTGATGTCATCAAGCCTCAATATGTGGTTGAGACTTTATGGAATATGACCAAAGATGCTGATGCCTACGTCACCTCAGATGTAGGACAGCACCAAATGTGGGCTGCGCAGTATTACCGTTTTGACCAACCTCGCCGCTGGATCAATTCTGGCGGCTTAGGCACCATGGGTGTGGGCATCCCCTACGCCATGGGCATCAAATTGGCCAAGCCAGACAGCGAGGTGTATTGCGTCACTGGCGAAGGGTCAGTACAAATGTGCATACAAGAACTCTCCACCTGTTTGCAATACAACACGCCCATCAAAATCGTGGCGCTGAACAACCGCTATTTGGGCATGGTCA
Organism: Comamonadaceae bacterium; assembly: GCA_027490485.1. Classification (GTDB taxonomy): domain Bacteria; phylum Pseudomonadota; class Gammaproteobacteria; order Burkholderiales; family Burkholderiaceae_C; genus Limnohabitans. The sequence goes on along the minus strand of JAIXYA010000196.1, from coordinate 1,507 downwards.
GGCAATGGCAAGAAATCGAATACTCAGGCCGTTACAGCCACAGTTACATGGATGCCTTGCCCGACTTTGTCAAATTGGCTGAGGCTTATGGCCATGTGGGCATGTTGATTGAGCGACCTGCGGATGTCGAACCCGCACTTCGCGAGGCGAGAAGACTCAAGGACCGAACCGTCTTTATGGATTTCCGAACAGACCCCACTGAGAATGTCTTCCCGATGGTTCAAGCTGGCAAAGGCATCACTGAAATGCTTTTGGGCAGTGAAGACCTTTAATTTTGAAATTTTTTTCTAGGCGAATCTATTGACAACCGAGCCTGCAGGTTACCGCCTGTAGGGGAGGGTTGCGAAAAGAGGAATCCACTATGAAACATATTATTGCTGTACTGATTGAAAACGAAGCTGGGGCCTTGTCCAGAGTGGTTGGCTTGTTCTCTGCGCGGGGCTACAACATCGAGTCGCTGACGGTCGCGCCTACCGAAGACCCCAGTTTGTCGCGTATCACTTTGCAGACTTCTGGCTCAGACGATGTGATTGAGCAAATCACCAAACACTTGAACCGACTTATCGAAGTGGTGAAAGTGGTTGATTTAACCGAAGGCGCTTACACCGAACGTGAATTGATGATGGTTAAAGTCCGCGCCGTTGGTAAAGAGCGTGAAGAAATGAAGCGCATGGCCGATATTTTTCGTGGCCGCGTGATTGATGTGACCGATAAAAGTTACACCATTGAACTGACTGGCGATGTGGCCAAAAACGATGCCTTTTTAGAGGCGATCGAACACAGCGCCATTTTGGAAACTGTGCGCACAGGCGCCTGCGGCATTGGCCGCGGCGAACGTGTTTTGCGCGTTTAACAACCCCCATTTTTTAGGAGAACCCCATGAAAGTCTATTACGACAAAGACTGTGATCTGAGCCTCATCAAAGGCAAAACCGTGGCCATCATTGGCTATGGTTCACAAGGACATGCACACGCCCAAAACCTCAATGACAGTGGCGTCAAAGTGGTGGTTGGACTGCGCAAAGGCGGCGCATCTTGGGACAAAGTGGGCAAGGCCGGTTTGAATGTCATGGAGGTCAACGATGCGGTCAAGGCCGCAGACGTGGTGATGATTTTGTTGCCCGATGAGCAAATTTCCGAGGTCTACAACAACAACGTGGCCCCCCATATGAAGCAAGGCGCATCCCTTGCCTTTGCGCATGGCTTTAACGTGCATTACAACCAAGTGGTTCCCCGTGCCGACTTAGATGTTTGGATGGTCGCTCCCAAGGCACCTGGCCACACCGTGCGTTCTACTTACGCGCAAGGTGGTGGTGTGCCGCATTTGGTCGCTGTACACCAAGACAAGACTGGCAAAGCCCGTGATTTGGCCCTGAGCTATGCCATGGCCAACGGCGGCGGCAAAGCCGGCATCATCGAAACCAATTTCCGTGAAGAAACCGAAACAGACTTGTTTGGCGAGCAAACCGTGTTGTGCGGCGGCGCTGTAGAGTTGATCAAGATGGGTT
>JAIXYA010000241.1 GCA_027490485.1 Comamonadaceae bacterium | reverse complement strand
GTCGAGATGGCGGTGGCGGCTACGGCGGCGGCGGTCGTCGTGAAGGCGGCGGAGGCTACGGTGGCGGCGGTCGTCGTGAAGGCTCTGCCGGCGGCAATGATGGCAATTTCCGCAGCCCTTATGGCGGTGGCGGGGCGCGTCAAAACAATGGTTCTTCAGGACGCAACGAGTATTAATTTACCCGCTTGAGGCTGAAACCTATGGGGCTTGGAAATATCCAAGCCCTTTTTTCATGGTCGCTTACCTGGTACCAACAACACTTTCACTTGGCCCTGCAGTAAAAATCGTTGGTCAAGGTTATCGGCCTTCAGACCATTGGCTTGAAATCGATTCTCACCTCGTTCAATTTTCACCGGCGCATAGGTGACCAGACTGTCGGTGTTGGCAAAAAAGTGAATGAACTCGCTTCGCAGCGTCATGGCTGGATCTTGTGTTCCCACGCCTTGTTTGTGCACCACTGCTTGGCCGAAAAGCTGTATTTCTGAACCGTCTTCGTTGGACAAAGACCGGTTTGCAACCGCGGTTGTCAAACGTCCTGAGCGGGAAATCGAATGCACCACCGGTTGTTCGATTAAATTTGTAAGTGTGTCGGGAAAATGCAGGGATGACTTTCCTTGCAAAAAAGACTTCAAATCGCCTTGCAGCGAATAGGTCTTCAAGGTGAAGTTATTGGCAAAGTAATCTGGCTCGTGCGAGATTTTTGCCACAACCGGCCCCGACACGGCTTTCGGTGCATTGCGCACCAGCCACACACTGCCCCACAAAAGAATAGCCAATAAAACCATGGGCAAAAAAGCCATCAGCGTTTCTAACCGGTTGCGCCAGCCCGCCGTTGGCAAAGGCGCTGGGAGTCTGGGCAAGCTGTTCATTTAAGTGCTTCTTGCAATGCGGATGCATACATACCGCTGGCATGCAACAACAGATCGCACACATCGCGCACCGCACCGTGTCCTGCAGAGCGCGAAGTCACCCAATCGACGCGTGAAAGAACTTCGGTGTGCGCAGCAGGCGGTGCGGCCGAAAAACCTGCAGGCAGCAGCATGGCCAAGTCGGGCCAATCGTCACCCATGGCTGCCGCTTGGGACCATTCAAGCCCCAGCGTCGACAACAGTTGTTGGGCCGCGACTTTCTTGTCATGCACACCAGCAAACACATGCTGTACCCTCAAGTCGGATAAACGCCGCCTCAAAGCCAAGCCATCGCGGCCAGAGATGATGGCCACACTGATGCCATGCGCTTGCAACAGTTTCAAGCCATGGCCATCGAGGGTGTTGAAGGTTTTGGTCTGCTCACCTTGGTCGCTGTAATGCAAGCCACCCTCGGTCAAAACGCCATCCACATCGAGCATCAACAACTTGATGGCTTTTGCTTTTTCCAAAAGGGCGGGTGATGGTTTGGGGTTGATGGCCATCAAATCACCTTAGCCCGCATCAAGTCGTTGCTGTTGAGGGCGCCACAAAGACGGTTGTCTTGATCAACCACCAACAAAGAGGTGATGCGCAACTGCTCCATCAACTGCGCGGCTTCTGCCGCCAATGCGTCTTGGTGGATGGTGCTTGGCTGGGGTTTCATGACCTCTTGGGCCGTTAAGGGCAGCACATCGACTCCCTTTTCAATCAAGCGGCGCAAATCTCCGTCGGTGAATATGCCCAAAATCTTGCGATCTTCATCGACCACCGCTGAAACGCCCAACCCTTTTTGGCTCATCTCACGCATCAAATCGGGAAAACTTGTATGGGGTAGTACTTGGGGAACATCTGTGCCACTTCGCATGACATCAGCAACATGGGTGAGCAGCCTTCGCCCCAGACTGCCTCCTGGGTGAGACAAAGCGAAATCGCTTGACTTGAATCCTCGCGCATCGAGTACCGCAACCGCCAAAGCATCGCCCAAGGCCAGCTGCGCGGTGGTGCTGGCGGTGGGTGCGAGATTCATAGGACAGGCTTCTTTTTCAACCGCACTGTCTAAAACGATCAAAGCGTGCTGTGCCAAAGTAGATTGTGCTTTGCCAGTCATTGCAATAAGCACAATGCCTTGTCGCTTGATGATGGGCAATATGGCCGATAACTCTTGGCTCTCGCCGCTGTTGGACAAGGCCAAAACCACGTCTTCTTTGGTGACCATGCCTAAGTCGCCATGGCTGGCTTCAGCAGGATGCACAAAAAAGGCTGGGGTCCCCGTCGATGCCAATGTCGCGGCGATTTTTCTGCCTATATGCCCACTTTTACCCATGCCCATGACAACCACCCGACCTTTGACGGCCAAGATGGCGTTCACCGCGGCAATGAAGTCTGGCCCCAGTCTGGAGCGCATGGCCAGTAAGGCTTGTGCCTCGGTTGTCAGCACTTGGGCTGCGAGGTCCAGCATTTTGTGGGTATGTTCGGTTGAAACGTCGTTCATGGTGGTGATTATGCGGCGGCCTATTTGCCTATGCAAAAACGCGAAAAAATTTCGCCTAGCAAATCATCTGCGCTCATCGTACCTGTGAGGCAAGAGAGCTGTTGCTGAGCACAACGCAACTCTTCAGCCAACAAGTCCAATGCAGGGCTGGGTGTTTGCAGCACGCCAAGTGCTTGTGCTGTGTGTACTTGAACTTGCTCCAAAGCATGCACATGCCTTTGCCGCGCAGAAAACACACCTTCTTGATGCTCGGCTTGCCACCCCACGCTTTGCAGCAAACTGGCGCGCAGCTCTTGCAAGCCTTGGCCAGTCTTGGCAGAAATACACAACGAGACTTGCTGACCCGCAGTTTCGTTGACAGTTGTCACCAAGTCTGTTTTGTTGAACACATGCAGCAAAGGGCTGTGGCTGTTTTTCTGCTGAAGTATTTGCTCGATCAATGCTGTTTGTCGCGTCTCATACGCTGCGTCATTGCTGCGGCTTAAGTCGTGCAACAGCAGCAGCACATCGGCGTCTTTCACCTGCGCCCATGCCCGCTCGATGCCTATTTTTTCCACCTCGTCAACACTTTGGGTGTCCCGTAAACCGGCGGTATCGACCACATGTACCGGCACACCTTCTATCGAAATGGTTTGTGTCAACACATCGCGGGTGGTGCCGGCCACCGGCGTGACAATGGCCGTGTCTTCTCCGGTCAAGGCGTTGAGCAAAGAGCTTTTACCCGCATTGGGTTGCCCAGCAATCACCAATGTCATGCCGTCGCGCAACAAAGCGCCTTGGCGTGTTTTGGCGCACAACAAACGGGACTCTTCCTGCATGGCCGCCAGTTGTCCAGCGACATCAGCTTGGGTCACAAAGTCGATGTCTTCTTCCGGGAAATCTAAACTGGCCTCCACCAACATACGCACCCGCAGCAATTGTTCTTGAAGCTTTTCAACTTGCTTAGAGAAAGCGCCCACCAGTGAGCGACCTGCGCCTCGAACCGCCGCTTGGGTTTGGGCATCAATCACATCAGATACCGCCTC
>JAIXYA010000287.1 GCA_027490485.1 Comamonadaceae bacterium | reverse complement strand
GGCTTTGCTGAAGTCAGAGGCCTATAAAGACGAATTTGTCGCGGCCGTTGGTCACGAATTGCGCACGCCCATGAATGCAATTTTGGGTTTCAACGATGTGTTGCTTGAAAACATGCAACTCACCCCCAAAGAGTTGGAAACGGTTAAGCTGATTCGCCAGTCCACGGACAAGTTGCTGAAATTGGTCAACCAGATTTTGGACTTTTCACAGCTGCAAGCCGGTCGTTTGGTGCTCAACCCCACACCCGTCAGGGTGTCCGATGCCTTGGCGCAATGCCGCGCTAACTTTGCGCCCACAGCCCATAGCCCGATCAACTTGGTCACCGAACTGGACCCCAGCATCCCCGACTGGGTCAGCTTGGATGCGGTCCGCGTGAAAGAGGTGCTGTGCCATTTGCTTGACAACGCTTTCAAATTCACTGTCCACGGCGAGGTGCGGCTACGCTTGACTCGCCATGAAAATGAATTGCTGTTCGAGGTCATTGACAGCGGCAGCGGCATCCCCAAAGAGTTGCAGGAATACATCTTTAAGCGCTTTGAACATGCTGACCAAGCCACGTTGCGCCAATTTGGCGGCACCGGTTTGGGCTTGGCCATCTCCAAGAAGTTGGTGGCATTGTTCGGCGGCAGCATAGGCCTCGAAAGCACGTTGGGTGAAGGTTCGCGGTTTTGGTTCACTGTGCCTTTGGTGGCCTGTGCAGCGCCTGCGTCACAGGCACTCAGCACCCAAGCGCCAGACCTGAGCAACTACGCGATGCGCATTTTGGTGGTGGACGACAACCCCGTGAATCTGCAGGTGGCGCGCTATATATGCCAAAGCATTTGGCCTTTGGCCGACATCGTTGACACCGCCAGTGGTCTGCAGGCGCTTGAACTGCTTAAGCAGTCGACGTTCGATGTGGTGTTGATGGACATGTTCATGCCTGGCATGAACGGGCCGCAAACCTGCCAAGCCATACGCCATCAGTTGGTCGATCCCATCTGCCATATCCCCGTGATTGGTTTAACCGCCAGCACCCACGCCCAAGACCGTCAACTGTGTTTGGAGGCGGGCATGAACGAGGTCTTGCCCAAACCCATGGACAAAATCAGCTTGGCCGCCACCGTCAACAGCTTGGTGCATGCCGTCATGTCTTCCAGAGCCGCCCATGCCGTCTGAACAAGCCGTCACCTTCAAATCAGCTTGGTGGGAAGCGATTCTTCCTATGTGGCTGCCGGATAAATTTCGCACCACCCACCTTGGGCCTTTTTTGATCATCGTGTGGGCTATTTCTGTGGGCCTGTTTCTGCTGTCTTTTCTCAACCCCAACAGCTCCTCTCAGACCACCTTGATTCTCACCGCTTGCGCATTTTTGGTGTTGAGTGGCGCGGCCATCATCGGCCTGCCCGTGGGCGTGGCGGTACACATAGGCTTGGTCATCAGCAGCTTGCATTTGCTTAACGAAGCCTTCCATTCAGGCGGCATGTTTTCAGTGGCCATGGCCTGGTTTGCCTTGTTGCCTTTGCTCCCCTTGTTTGCCGTTGGCGTGGCCCATGCGGTGGCGTGGTTTACCGTGTCTTTGCTTTGCTATGCGGGTGTGTGGTGGGCCAGCGCCGAAGGCTGGTACCCGCAGAACTTCAGCACCAACAGCTCCATTCAACTCTACAGCGGCCTGAGCTACTTGATGAACTGTCTCATCATGCTGGGCTTGCCGCTGTTGTCCGAGCGGATTTTTCAAAACAACCGTGTGCGCACCCATGCCCATGAGCAAGAGCTGTTGAAACTGCGCGCTGATTTGCTGCGCTCTCAAAACTTCAAAAACTCTTTCATCTCTACTCTGAGCCATGAATTGCGAACCCCTTTGAATGCCATATTGGGCTTCAACGATTTGTTGGTGGGCTCCTTGAAGAACAACCCACAAGCGCTGTCCTTGGTCAAGCTGTCACACCAGGCCGGTGAACACCTGCTGACCGTGATCAACGATGTGCTGGATTTTTCCCAAATGCAAATGGGGCACCTCAATATCAACCCTGAGCCTTTTGAGTTACGCACCACCGTCACCAGCGCCTTCAAACTGTTTGAGCAAAAAGTCGACAGCATGGACATCGATTACCGCCTGCGCGTGGCCGACGATGTCCCCGTCACCATCATCACCGACCGGCACCGCTTGACGCAAGTGCTGGTCAACCTGCTGGGCAACGCCATCAAGTTCACCCACAAGGGATCGGTGAGCCTGCGGGTGCGGCGTGAAGGCGCATCGCTGTTGTTTGAAGTGCAAGATTCGGGCATTGGCGTGGCAGCTGACCGCATCGAGAAAATTTTTGAGCGCTTTGAACAAGCCAATGTGCAAACCGCCAGTTTGTATGGCGGCAATGGTTTGGGGCTGTCGATTTGCCACCAACTGGTGCAACGCTTGGGCGGCACCATGGGGGTGCAAAGTCAGCTGGGCCAAGGCTCGCTTTTTTGGGTTCGCTTACCCTTGCTGGAAGCACCTGCGCCCATGCCTGCTTTGGCCTCTGCACAAAGCAGTCGGCATTGGCAAGACATGCGCTTGCGCTTTTTGGTGGTCGATGACCACCCTGTTAACCGCTTGCTGGCTTGCAACATCGTGCAGGCGCAATGGCCCAAAGCCTATCTCTGTCAGGCCAGTCACGGCCAAGAAGCCTTGGCGTGTTTGCACCGCGAACCGTTTGATTTGGTTTTGATGGACATGGTCATGCCGGAGATGGACGGCATCGAGGCCACCGCGCATATCCGTCAACACATGCAGCCGCCCATGCAGCAAGTGCCTGTGATTTTGCTCACCGCCAACGTCAATGCCCAAGACCATTTGCGCGGCCTGCACGCAGGTATCAATGCCTTGATGGTCAAGCCTTTTGACCGCTCCAAGCTTTGCGCACTGATTGAAGAGCAACTTTTAACGTCGGCTACGTTTTTACAGCGCTTGGCCCAAGAGCGTTAAGCCGTCTTCAAGAACCCGCCAAAGCCGCGTCCACCACCTCCACCCAATGCCGCACCGGCACCGCGGTGCCGCTTTGCAAATGGGTGATGCAACCGATGTTGGCGCTCAGGATGGCGCTGGGCTGCATCTCGTTCAAGTGGCCCAGCTTACGGTCGCGCAACTGGGTGGCAATGACGGGTTGCAACACGCTGTAAGTGCCCGCCGAGCCGCAGCACAAATGCGCCTCGTTGCTGGCGACACGCACCTTGAAGCCCAAGGCGCTCATATGGGTTTCCACACCGCCCTTGAGTTGCTGGCCGTGTTGCAAGGTGCACGGCGGGTGAAACGCCAGTTGCCCTTGGGCTTGGGCTTGTTCGGGCCGGATGCGTTGCTGCAAGGTCGGCATCAAATGGGGCAGCAATTCGCTCAGGTCTTTGGTGAGTTCGCTGATGCGGGCAGCCTTCTCAGCGTACTGCGGGTCGTGGCGGAAGATGTGGCCATAGTCTTTGACGGTCACACCACAACCCGAGGCGTTCATCACAATCGCTTCGACGCCTTGCGCCACATGCGGCCACCAAGCGTCGATGTTGTTTTTCATTTGAACATGGGCCGCGTCTTGGTCATTCAAATGGAACTTCACGCCACCGCAGCAACCGGCCAAAGGCTCGACCACGGTTTGAATGCCACAAGCATCCAACACCCGCGCCGTGGCGGTGTTGATGTTGGG
>JAIXYA010000157.1 GCA_027490485.1 Comamonadaceae bacterium | reverse complement strand
GACAGACCCGCGGCGCGCAACGATGTGTGGGCATGCTGCAAGACGTGCTGTTGCGCCACCACGCTCCACGCGATGTACATGCAGCTCCACACCAAACCGATGCTGTTGGCACGCCAACCCACGAGGCTGCCACGAAGAGCCCAGACCACACCGGCCATTAAGGGCAAACTGTAGAGCGGATCGATGATGAACAAACTGCCCAAACCCAAAGCCTCGTCGGTGAAAGGCAAGAACAACTGAGTGCCGTAAATCGTGAACCAATCCAGGATCGGGTGCGTCATCAAAGCCAAAGCGATCACCGCCCACCAACGGCGCTGCTCATGCGACTGACCTTGGATGCGCGAAACACACCACGCCAAGGGCCACGAGGCCAAGGCCAACCAAAACAGCGCGTGTGTCTCAGCTCGGTGCAAGACCATGTTGAGGATCGGGTCCCCGTGGTCCAGGAGCACATCAAGGTCGGGCAGCAAACCGGCCACCCCACCCCAGAGCGCGGCCTTCCAAACGGCCGTTCGCCGACCCATGACAGCCACCCCGATTGAAGCGCCCAAGGCAATTTGTGTCAAAGAATCCATGAGACCGGCCTAACAAAAAAATAAAGCGAAGGTGCAGCGCAAACCCACAACCCAGCTCACCTATGACAGGTTCATCCTCTTTCTTTGTTCTCTTCATTTCTTCCACTCCAATCCAGTTTTGACATTATTAAATGTCTACTGAATTGGGGGAATGCCAGCCAACCAATTAGCTATCGGATTCAATTGGGCATCGTAGAACGATGGAAACTGACTATTCGCCATTGACCGTTTCGCACAGCCACAGCCATGCTTATCCGTCCAATGGCTTCTACGGGTGCACCATTCACTGTAACTTTCCAACGATCAAAACCGGTAATGACAGCACTGTCGGCCGACAGCTCTGTGACAGTGACCTGAACCAACTCAACTTTGACAGCTGCGTAAGATTGGATAACCTTTGCAAAGTACTGCCTGACACCTTGAGCGTCGGAGATCAGCGTTTTGGTGATGGTCCCAAAAAAACTTACATCAATAGCAAAGTTGCTGACGATGGCATCAAGGTCTTGTTGGTTCACAGCGGCGACCCAAGCGTTTGCGACGCCCATTGCCGAAGCTTTTGTATCTGCTATTACTGATGAATTCATTAGAATAAGGGCGACTTAAACCCTTCCTGCAAAACCTTACTTGACTCTGTCTATTTCCTTGGGCTCATCGTTCAATCTAAGATAGTCAATAACGCATTTAAGAGCAAGTTTTCCTGAAGACAAATAGGGATCAAATTCGGGATTTTGAATTTTGATCATTGCGTATAAAGTTGATATAGGTATGTGATCCATTGACCAAGCATAGAAGGCTCGTTGTGTAACTTCTTCAAAGTGAAGCAATTCAATGTCAGTGTGTCTTTGGTCCTTGCAGATATCTACATACAGTTTATTGACCGCACTTCTTTCACCTTCTAGCACCTGTAAGAAGACCCCTTCACCACTGCACAAGACACCAGTGATTTCATTTGCTTGATTACTTTGCCTGAATTTTTCTATGTTTGACTCTGCAAATTTCGAAGGCTGTTCTGCAATTTCTTTGCTGACATATAAAAGCCTAACCAGCATAACTATCTCCAAACTTTTAGGGTTAGGATGACAGTAATTTAAAAATTCAATTGCGTCAAGGCTAAAACATTTGAATTGCTACATCAGCCAACTGTCCCGTTACTGGACGAGGTAGTGTCGTTTCTCACGACAATAACCTTGGCAAAACACCCGTAAAGCTCGCCTCAAATCCCCCACTCAAGAACTTTTTTCAAAATACGTATGCTACCATTAAGAGGAATTTTTCCCAAACTGAAACCTACCAAGTAATCCAATGTTCAAAATCTTCAATGTTGTATTTGCTGTTCTTTTCCTTATCTGCGCTGGTTTGCAGTGGAATGACCCAGACCCTTACTTATGGATGCCACTTTATCTTCTGTCGGTGTTATCTTGCGTCTACGCTTTCAAAGATATCAGCGCCAAGCGCTTGAATATGTTCAACATCGCTGTGTATTCGCCCTATGCTCTTTATAACTTTGTGGTGGAAGACGGCGTTTTATCTTGGGCCACAGCGCACAACTTCGATTCATTGACCCAATCCATGATGGCTAGTACACCTTGGATCGAAAATACCAGAGAATTTGGTGGACTTATCATCATGATTGTGGTTTGCGCCATCAATTTGTATGCCAGCAGATATCAAGTGTCTAACGAAATCTTTATTGAAGAAGACGAAAACGCCCGAGCAGCCGTTCCAAGCCTGAAAGTTTGATCTAAACGATCTGTCCAACGCAATCGAGCAAAGCCAATCTGTAACGGCCCTACTTAGAGTCATTTAGAAAAGCTTTGTCATGCGAACGATAACTAACTCATGCCGTGTACTTGCCGTTTGTTTGACCTTGAGTTTGCAATACCCAGCTACTGCGCAGCCTAAAGACAGCGCAGGAGAAGAATTTAAGTTTTGCATGAGTACATGTATTTCAAATTCATGCTCTGACCTGCATCAGTTGTTGAAAAGAACTGCAGTCGAAAATGTTCGATAAACACAAAAATGACGAATCACAATCCAGCAAATCCAAGAAACGCATGCACGCAGGCCTCGAGGCCTTAAACAGATTGCTTGATTAAATGATGCAAGCCTAACTCTCACAAAACTCGCCAGTGCAGCTGCGGCACTCGTCTACCGTTTCGTAGCTAGACGGTCACCAAATATCCTTCAAAAGGACATCTAAACTCCTGCTGCAATAGTGCCGTTTTAATCGACAACTGACCACCCCTCCTCCGTGTCACTACCTGCCCCCAAAGGCGCGCCAGGTTCGCTGTGTCTGACACTTCTTTATGAAAAGCGGTAATGCTGCGTTGTCAGTTGAACCGACCTCTATCAAAAGTACTGTTACACGACTATCAAATAAATGTCGTTTTAAAGGACATCACCAGCTCAGATGCTGAAATGTCGGTTCAACCAAAACTTATAAAGCCTCAATTAATGAGGTTTCACCATGGGTTTTATAACAACTTACGATATTGAATAAATCCACTTTTATCTGCAATTCGGTCGTAT
>JAIXYA010000114.1 GCA_027490485.1 Comamonadaceae bacterium | reverse complement strand
TCGCATCTACATTTTGAGTTACTACAACATTGGATTGTGAAGAGCTATCATTTAGATTTGTTGATTTATCAACCGCAGAATTAACTTGACTGGTGTTCTGAGGTTCAGCTTGCTTGCCGCATCCAAATAGAAAGATGGCAACAAAAATCATGATATAAAAACGCATGTTATTACTCTCGAATATAAAAATAAGATTGTTTCAAATTTAAATAACTTAAAGTTTTGGTCTGGTGATTGGCACTATTTTGATTGTCAGCAATTCTATATGTAAGTCAACCTAACCAGTCTCCTCCCACCCCATCAATTACCACTGAGTCTTTGTAATCTGATCGCATACTTCTTTCGAATCGAGAAAATACTCTGAGGAATGAACTGGTGTCCTCTTGGTGTGAGTAAACCAGTGAGATTGAAGTGATTAGCAATCTGACCGTCTGTCCAACCGTTGGACTTCAGACTGAGGATAGTGTCGATCAGTGATTGTTGGTAATCACTCAGTGGTCGAATGTCGAGTGGTACAGGACCAATCCTGACAATGTGGGGAGTTAGTCGATCTAGGGAGGGTGTCTGAGGGTGAGACCCTACAGGGGTTACTCCACCGTGACCGACTTCGCCAAATTCCGAGGCTTATCCACATCGGTCCCTCTAGCGCAGGCCGTGTGATACGCCAGCAATTGCAATGGCACCACGTGCAGCAAGGGCGATAACTCGCCGTAATGTTCGGGCATGCGGATCACATGCAAGCCCTCACCTGACTCGATGCGGGTGTCGGCGTCAGCCAGCACATAGAGCACACCACCTCGGGCACGCACTTCTTGCAAATTGCTTTTGAGTTTTTCCAGCAAGGTGTCGTTGGGCGCGACGGTCACTACGGGCATGGCACTGGTCACCAAGGCCAGTGGGCCGTGTTTCAGCTCTCCTGCGGGGTAGGCCTCGGCGTGGATGTAGCTGATTTCCTTCAGTTTCAAAGCACCTTCCAAGGCGATGGGGTAATGCAAACCACGGCCCAAGAACAAGGCGTTTTCTTTGCTGGCGAAGTCTTGCGCCCAGGCGATGAGTTGCGGCTCCAAGGCCAACACACTTTGCAAAGCCACTGGCAAATGGCGCATGGCTTTGAGGTGCTGTGCTTCATCAGTCGCACTCAAGCGACCTTTGACCTTGGCCAACGCCAGGGTAAGCAAAAACAAACCAGCCAATTGCGTGGTGAAGGCTTTGGTGGAGGCCACGCCAATTTCCACACCCGCACGGGTGATGTAAGCCAAGGCGCATTCACGCACCATGGCCGAGGTGGCCACATTGCAAACAGTCAGGGTGTGTTGCATACCTAAGCTTTGGGCGTGACGCAGGGCAGCCAAGGTGTCGGCGGTTTCGCCCGACTGGCTGATGGTGACCACCAAGCTGCGCGGGTTGGGCACCGAGGTGCGGTAACGGTATTCGCTGGCCACTTCCACTTGGCAAGGGATGTGGGCGATGCTCTCCAGCCAGTACTTGGCTACGCAGCCGCTGTAATAACTGGTGCCGCAAGCCAAGATCAGCACTGAATCTATCTGTTCAAACACCTTGGCGGCTTGACCCACTTGGGCCGAAGCAGGGTTGTCAAACAAATCAGCCACGATGCCCTCAATGCCTTCGAGCGTGTCGGCAATAGCACGCGGTTGCTCGAAAATTTCTTTTTGCATGTAGTGGCTGTAAGGGCCCAACTCGGCTGCGCCGCTGTGGGCATTCACCGTCAGCACCTCACGCTGCACCAATTGGTGTTGGGCATCGAACACTTGGAAGCTGTCCAACTGCATATCCACCACATCACCTTCGGCGAGGTACACAATTTGATCGGTCACACCGGCCAAGGCCATGGCGTCACTGGCCAAGAAGTTCTCGCCCTGGCCTTTGCCAAAAATCAACGGTGACCCGGCTCTCGCACCGATGACACGGTGCGGCTCGTCCTTGGCCATCACCGCAATCGCAAAAGCGCCGCGAAGTTCCTTGGTGGCTTGCAACACCGCTTGCAAGATGTCGCCTTGGTACAGCGAATCGATGAGATGCGCCATCACCTCGGTGTCGGTTTGGCTGACAAAACTGTAGCCCTTGGCTTGCAAGGCAGCACGCAGTTCTTCGTGGTTTTCAATGATGCCGTTGTGCACCAAGGCAATGCGGTCGCGGCTGAAATGCGGGTGGGCGTTGTGTACCGCAGGTGCGCCGTGGGTGGCCCATCGGGTGTGGGCGATGCCGGTCAAGCCTTGCAAGCCATTGCTGTCGTCATTGACTTGCGCCACCAACTCGGCCACCCGTGCAGTGCTGCGGGCACGTTGCAAGCCAGGCGCTTGCCCCATTTGGGATTGCTCGCTGTTGACGGCCACGCCGCAGGAGTCATAGCCGCGGTATTCCAAGCGCTGCAAACCTTGCACCAAGATGGGAACGATGTTGCGCTTGGAAACCGCGCCGACGATGCCGCACATATTTGCAGTCCTTTTATTTTTTTATTTTGGTGGGGCGCTGCCAATTGGCAATGCTGGTTTGTTTGCCACGCGCCACCGTGAGTGCGCCAGCAGGTGTGTCCTTGGTGATGGTCGATCCACCGCCAATCGTGCCACCAGCGCCCAAGGTAACGGGTGCGACCAACACACTGTTGCTGCCCACATGCACATCCGCCTCGATGACGGTTCGGTGTTTGTTGGCACCGTCGTAGTTGGCAGTGATGCTGCCAGCACCATAGTTGACACGCTCACCCACAGTGGCGTCGCCCAAATACGCCAAGTGGTTGGCTTTGGCGCCTTTGGCCAAGGTGGAATTTTTCACCTCGACGAAGTTGCCAATGTGCACCTCGTTGCCCAAATCAGCGCCAGGGCGTAAACGGGCAAACGGACCGATGCGGGCATCCTGGCCCACGGTCACACCTTGTTGTTCACCATCGATATGGCTAAACGCCTGAACAAAAGTACCTGCACCAATAATGGCATTGGCAATGACGCAGTTGGGGCCTATGCGCACCCCATCGCCCAAGTGCACCACGCCTTCAAACACGCAGTTCACATCAATCTCTACATCTTGGCCACAGATGAGACTGCCGCGCAAATCAAATCGTGCAGGGTCTGCCAAGCGCACACCATCGAGCATCAATCGCTGAGCTTGCCTATGCTGGTAAGCGCATTCAAGCGAGGCCAATTGCACAGGGTTGTTCACCCCTTCCACCTGCCACGCGTCGCTGATGCAGTACGCCTGCACCGTGCAGCCATCGGCCACAGCGAACTTCACCACATCGGTGAGGTAGTACTCTTGTTGGGCATTGCGGTTGTCCAAACGCGCCAACCACCCACGCAACAAACGGGTGGGCACGGCCATGATGCCGCTGTAAATTTCTTGGATCTGCCGTTGCTCGGGTGAGGCGTCTTTTTCTTCCACGATGGCTTGCACCTGCGACTGTGCGTTACGCACCAAGCGGCCGTAGCCCGTGGGGGTGGGTGTTTGAAGGGTGAGCAAGGCCAAGTGCTGACCATCACACGACATCAGCAAGGCACTCAAGGTGTCAGCTTGAATCAAAGGCACATCGCCGGACAAGACCAAAGTCACGCCATCATCTGCCAACACGGGCACCGCTTGCTGCATGGCGTGTCCTGTGCCCAGTTGCGGCATTTGACGCACGCATTGCACATGGTCGTTATGGACCAAGGTCGCTTCAACTTGCTCTGCACCATGGCCGGTGATGACCACCACTCTTCTGGCTTGGAGTTGCCCAGCGGTGTCAATCACGTGCTGTAATAAAGCCCTACCCCCCAATCGGTGTAAAACTTTGGGCATACTGCTCTTCATGCGGGTGCCCTTGCCCGCTGCCATGACCACCACATCAACAAATACCATGAACTTGCTTCCTCGTGTTGCTCAGATTATCAATCAGCTTCCAAACCGCTTCGGACTGTCCCTCAAACTCTTGGCTTTGGGCCTGTTAGCAAGCCTGAGCGCTTGCAGCTTGGTGGTGACTGGTTACAACCAAGCGCCCAGTTTGTTGATATTCACATGGGTCAATCCCCATTTAGACCTCAACTCAGAGCAAGACAAGCAGTTGCGTGCCGATTTACAGGCGCTGCATCAGTGGCACCGCCAGCAGCAACTGCCCGTGTATGCAGATGTTTTACAAAAAATGGCGACCCTCGCACCCCATGAAGTAACAGGCCCACAAATTTGTGCGCTGATCGATGAGTTCAAAGAAACGCTGGCACCGCTGGCACAACAAATGTCGCCAGGTATTGCCCGCTTGGCCTTGAAGTTAACGCCTGCACAAATTCAACGGCTGGCACAACAGTACGAGAAGGACAACAAAGACAACCGCAAAGAATGGAAACTTGACGCCAGTGCCGACGCACAGTTGCAGGTGCAGACCGACAAGGGCATAGAAAACGCAGAGCGTTTGTATGACCGCTTGGATAAAAAGCAAAAAGCTTTGATCAAGCAAATGGCCAAAGATTCCCAGTTTGACTTGCCCAAGAGCTGGGGCGAGCGCCTGAGGCGACAGCAAGACACGGTCAACACTTTGGAGCGCATCGCCAAATCACAACAAGGCCTGGCCGCAGCACAACAAGAGAGCATTGCCCTCTTAAACCGCAGCTTGTTGCAGTCCCCCGATGAGGTTTACCGTGAATACGCCGAAATGCGAAAAAACATCAACTGCGAAGCGGCAGCACAGTTGCATAACACCACCAGCACCACCCAAAGAGAAGTTGCAGTGAAAACTCTCAAGGCTTATGAAGCTGATGTGCGGGCCTTGGCCAAAGTCAAACCCTC
>JAIXYA010000078.1 GCA_027490485.1 Comamonadaceae bacterium | reverse complement strand
CGGTTGGCGGCTGAGATGCCGCAGCTGGGCTTGCACTTGGCGGATGCAGCCACTGAGGGCGAACTGGCCTTGGTGCATACACCTCTATATATAGAGTCGGTTTTCCAAGGGAGTCTGCCTCCCGCTGCACAGCGAGAAATCGGTTTTCCGTGGTCCGAGGGCATGGTCGAGCGGGCCAGGCGTTCGGTCGGCGCCACCATCATGGCGGCGCGAACTGCCTTCAAAGAAGGCGTGGCGGCGAATTTGGCAGGCGGCACCCACCATGCTTATGCCGACAAGGGCGGCGGGTTTTGCGTCTTCAACGATGTGGCGGTGGCCGCTCGCTTGATGCAAGCCGAGTGGTCGCGGCAGCAACGCAGGCCTTTGCAGGTAGCGGTGATGGATTTGGATGTCCACCAAGGCAATGGCACAGCGCATATTTTTCGTGATGACCCCACGGTGTTCACCCTGTCGCTGCACGGCGCGAAGAATTTCCCTTTTCGCAAAGAGGCCAGTGATATCGATGTGGAATTGCCTGATGGTTGCAGTGACGCACCCTATTTGGACGCTTTGCAAGAGGCTTTGCGCCAGTTAGAAGACCGCTGTGCCCCCGACTTGGTTTTCTACCTTGCTGGCGCAGACCCGCATGAGGGCGACCGCTTGGGTCGGCTGCAACTGAGCTTTGAGGGCTTGCGCCAACGCGACCAAGCTGTGCTGAGGTGGGCGAAAGAGCGGCGCATTCCTTTGGCCATGGCCATGGCAGGCGGTTATGGCAAGCAGATCGAGGACACGGTGCAGGTGCAGATGAATACCTTTGCCCAAGCTTTGGTTGCTTGGCAAGACTGGCAAAATCAGCCCTTATGACTGCTTCCACACCTGCTCGCCCACAACCCCACGGGCGTGACGCCTACCCGATCTTTCGCCGCATCACCACCCGTTGGCTAGACAACGACGCCTATGGCCATGTCAACAATGTCGTTTACTACCATTGGTTTGACACGGTGGTGAATGCGCATTTGATCGAACACGGGGTGCTGGACATTCAACAAGGCCAAACCATTGGGCTGGTGGTGGAGACGCATTGCAATTATTTTTCCTCGTTGGCCTTTCCGCAAAACGTGGACGCTGGTTTGCGGGTGACGCGTATCGGCTCTTCCAGTGTGCGTTATGAAGTGGGCTTGTTCGCCGAGGGTGAGGCGCAAACCGCCGCCCACGGGCATTTTGTCCATGTGTATGTGGACAGCCAAACCCGCCGCCCCGTCAGCGCTTTACCCCCCGAATTAAAAAAAGTTTTAGAGGACCTCGAATGACCTTCCCCCCCAATCTGGTTGACCAGGCCATCACCACCCGCATGTCTGCACGGGCTTTCACCACCCAGCCAGTGCCCCGCGAGGTGTTGACGCATTTGTTGGAACTGGCGTCTCGCTCGCCCTCAGGCACTAATACCCAGCCTTGGAAGGTCTATGTGTTGCAAGGCCAAAGCCGTGACAGCTTGGTGCAGAAGGTATGCGCTGCCCACGATGAGATTCGTGCCAACCCTGACAAGGCCGCTGACTACCGCGAAGCCTACGATTACTACCCCGAAAAATGGGTCAGCCCCTTCATCGACCGACGCCGCGAAAACGGCTGGAGCCTGTACGGTTTGCTGGGCATTGGCAAGGGCGACAAAGACAAGATGCATGCCCAGCACCAGCGCAATTACCGCTTCTTCGATGCGCCTGTGGGCTTGATGTTCACCGTGGACAAGGTGATGGGGCGAGGTTCTTTGGTGGACTACGGCATGTTTTTGCAAACCCTGATGGTGGCCGCCCGTGGTCACGGCTTGCACACCTGCCCGCAAGCGGCGTGGAATGCTTTCGCCAAAATCATCTTGCCGCACATGGGTGCAGGCGACAACGAGATGCTGGTGTGCGGCATGGCGCTGGGCTACGCCGATGAGAGCGATATCGTCAACACCTTTCGCACACCCCGCGAAAGCGTGGCCTCTTTCACCACTTGGTTGGAGTAAACCTTCATGGTGATCACCAGCTTGCTTGATACCGATTTGTACAAATTCACCATGATGCAGGCGGTGCTGCACCAGTTCCCCGGTGCGCAGGTGAGCTACAAATTCAAATGCCGCACCCCTGGCGTGAAGCTGGCACCGTATGTGGATGACATACGTGCCGAGATTCACTCACTGTGCAAGCTGCAGTTCACCGAACAAGAGCTGGATTGGATGCGCGCCATGCGCTTCATCAAAAGCGACTTTGTGGACTTTTTGGGCTTGTTTCGCCTGAATGAAAAATACATCGACGTGGTGGCTTTGCCCAATGGCGAGATTGACATTCGCATCCAAGGCCCGTGGCTGCACACCATCTTGTTTGAAATTCCTGTGCTGGCCATCGTCAACGAAGTCTATTTCCGTCACACCCAGCCGGTGCCCAACTATGTGGAGGGCCGTCAGCGTTTGGACACCAAAATCGCCCAGCTGCAAGAAGCCGATTTGGCGGACTTGAAGATTGCCGACTACGGCACCCGCAGGCGTTTTTCTAAGGCGTGGCACGAAGAGGTGCTGCGGGTGTTGACCTCGCGTTTAGGCTCTGGGCTGACAGGGCGGTTTGCGGGTACCAGCAATGCGCTGTTTGCTATGAAGCTGGGCTTGACGCCCTTGGGCACCATGGCGCATGAGTACTTGCAAGCTTGCCAAGCTTTGGGTCCACGGCTGCGTGACAGTCAGGTGTTTGGCTTTGAAACCTGGGCCCGTGAATACCGAGGCGACTTAGGCATTGCTTTGAGCGATGTGTATGGCATCGAGCCGTTTTTGCGTGATTTCGATATGTACTTTTGCAAGTTGTTTGATGGCGCAAGACATGACAGCGGCGACCCTTTTACTTGGGGCGAACGCATGATCGAGCATTACAAAAGCAACCGCGTAGACCCACTCACCAAAATTTTGATCTTCAGCGATGGCCTGACCGTGCCACGCACCATCGAGCTGTACCAACGCTTTCGCGGCCGCTGTCAGTTGGCCTTCGGCATTGGCACCAACCTGACCAACGACCTGGGCTACGAGCCGCTGCAAATCGTCATCAAGATGGTGCAGTGCAACGGCCAGCCGGTGGCCAAACTGTCGGATACGCCTTCTAAAAACATGTGCGAAGACACCAACTACTTGGCCTATTTGCGCCAAGTGTTTGACATTGAACAACCCTGAGAACCACCATGACCACTCTTCTTATTGCCGTCTTTGTGCTGACCTATGCCGCCATCACGTTGGAGCATCAACTCAAGCTGAACAAATCAGCGCCTGCGCTGTTGGGGGCTGGGGTGCTTTGGTCGCTTTATGCCTTGCATCTTGGCGACAACCAAGCCTTGACCCAGCATCTGAACGAATCTTTGGTGGGAACAGCGCAAATCATCTTCTTTTTGATGGGTGCGATGACGATTGTGGAGGTCATCGACGCACACAATGGGTTTGAGGTGATTACCCGGCGTATCCGCACCCAGCGACTGTCGACGCTGATGTGGCTGGTGGGGACGGTCACGTTCTTCTTGAGCGCTGTGTTGGACAACCTGACGACCGCTATCGTCATGGTGTCCTTGATGAAAAAACTGCTGCAAGAGCGAGATGACCGCTTGTTTTTTGCCGGCATCATTGTGATTGCCGCCAACGCAGGCGGTGCTTGGTCGCCCATCGGTGACGTCACCACCACCATGTTGTGGATTGGCGGTCAAGTCACCGCCTTGGGCATCATGAAGATGTTGATTCTGCCTTCAGTGGTGGCTGCGCTGATACCGTTGACCATCACCGCTTGGCTACTTCGCGGTCGAGCAGTTAACGCACCCGCACAGCGTACTGACGCGGTTTCCAAGTCTGCCGCCTTTGAGGGTCAACTGATGTTCACCTTGGGCTTGGGTATTTTGTTGCTGGTTCCTGTTTTTAAAACAACCACAGGTTTGCCACCCTTCATGGGCATATTGTTGGGGCTGGGTGTGTTGTGGTTGGTGGGTGACTTGCTGCACAAAAGCAAGGTGGAGGAGGACAAAGCCCATCTGACATTGGCCCACGCCATGTCACGAATTGACTTGTCATCCCTGACTTTTTTCATAGGTATTTTGTTGTCGGTAGCGGTTTTGGAACATACCCACATCCTTTCCGACTTGGCGCAATGGCTCAATGACAAGGTGGGTCGTTTGGATTTGATTGTGTTGTTGATTGGCTTTGCCAGCGCCGTGGTGGACAACGTTCCCTTGGTGGCTGCCAGCATGGGCATGTACAGCATGACCGACTACCCACCAGACAGTTTCATTTGGGAATTCATTGCGTTTTGTGCGGGTACCGGCGGCTCAATGTTGATCATCGGTTCGGCTGCAGGCGTGGCCGCCATGGGTCTAGAGAAGATCAATTTTTTCTGGTACCTCAAGCACATATCGGGTCTGGCACTGGCAGGTTATTTGGCCGGTGCTTTGGTGTATGTTGTTCAATTTAATTTGATGGGTTGATTGCGCCATGCGTAAACCAAAACTGCTGGTAGGTCGCCCCACCTACCCCGAAGTCATTGCCCGTTTGCGCGAGCATTTTGAGGTCACCGACAACCAAGACGACCGTACTTGGACAACAGAGACATGGATCGCCGCACTCAGCCAGCATGAGGCGGCTTTGTGTGTGGGGAT
>JAIXYA010000106.1 GCA_027490485.1 Comamonadaceae bacterium | reverse complement strand
TCGCCAAGCCAAATGCAAAACCACGGATGACGCGGTGGCCTACATGGTTAAGCGCTTTTTGTCCGTGAAAGTAGATGCCTCGGTACAAGCCAAAATTGCCGCCATGCTGAGCCAAGACTTGGGCACCACCAAGCTCCAAGAGGCCGACAGTTACATGGAAGACGCCTTACGCAACGCCTTGCAT
The DNA here is from genome assembly GCA_027490485.1 of Comamonadaceae bacterium. GTDB lineage: Bacteria > Pseudomonadota > Gammaproteobacteria > Burkholderiales > Burkholderiaceae_C > Limnohabitans. Next base: position 6,849 of record JAIXYA010000106.1, on the reverse strand, counting down.
GTGATCTTGTCGCTGCCAGCCTACCAATTGGGATAAGCCATGCACACACCTACCCATCACAGACGACAGTTTTTGCAAGGCTTGGCAGGCTTGGGCCTAGGCGCTGCCCTGCCCTTTGGCAACCCCTCTTTCGCAGCAGACAACAAGCGCATCTTGGTGGTGGTGGAACTCACCGGCGCCAACGACGGTTTCAACACCTTGGTGCCGTATGCGGATGACACCTATTACCGCTTGCGCCCCAAGATTGGCATTCGCCCCAACAAACTGCGCAAGATTGACGATCAATATGGCTTCAACCCCGGCATGGCCGGTTTTGAGCGCTTGTTCAAAGAGGGGCAGATGGCGGTGGTGCATGGCTGCGGCTATGACAACCCGTCTTATTCGCACTTCACCTCGGCCGCCTACTGGCATACCGGTGTGCCCAATGGCGGCGAGCCTTACGGCTGGTTGGGTCGCTTGGCAGACGCCATCGACCCACAACTCACACCCAATTTTTTGGTGAACATTGATGAGCGACAGTCGCTGGCAGTGCGTGCCGCCAAGCATGTGCCAGTGGTGTTTGACGACCCCGATCGTTTTGGCCGCAAAGGGCTGTACCAAAGCCGTCCGCTGATTGATACCGACATGGGCAGCGGGGCGGCCAGTGGCAATGCCTCTCAGCAATTTTTGGAAGATGTGGCGCAAAGCGCTCGGCAAGCCTCGGCGCAAGTGCGAGCCGCGTGGCGAAACTACAAAACACCTGTGGACTACGGCATCTTGCCCATGGACTTGCCCAAAGTGGCGGCCATGATCAACGCCCAATTGCCCACCCGCATCTACCAAACGGCGTACCGCCACAACGCTTTTGACACCCATGTGCACCAAGCAGAGCAACACCAGCGCTTGCTCACCTATGTGTCCGATGGTGTGAGCGGCTTCATGCAAGACATGAAGCGCATTGGCCGCGACAAAGACGTGACCGTGATGGTCTATTCCGAGTTTGGCCGCCGCGCCGCTGAGAACACCAGCTTGGGCACCGACCACGGCACGGCCAATCAGGTGTATTTGGTGGGCCAAGCCCTCAAAGGTGGTCACTACGGCCAAGCGCCCAGCCTCACCAACTTGAACGCGGATGGCAATGTGCAGCACACCACTGACTTTCGCCGCGTCTACGCCACCTTGATGTCGTCATGGATGGGGGCCGACAGCCAAGCTTTGTTGAATGGCCAGTTTGAAGCGTTGCCGGTGTTTGCTTCTTGACAATGTCTAGCCCATTGCAACACTGGGCCATCTTTTGCCGCGTGGTGGACAACCACGGCGACCTTGGTGTTTGCTGGCGACTGGCAACGCAGTTGGCCCAGCGGCAAAAGCAAGTCTCGCTGTACGTTGATGAGGCAAGCGCCCTGCAATGGATGGCCCCCGATGGTTGTGAAGGTGTGAAGGTGCTGGCTTGGCCTGACGACAACGCAGTACTCGCACCGTATGCGCCTGCCGATGTGGTGATCGAAGCCTTTGGCTGCGAACTTCCGCCAACATTTCAAGCCGCCATGGCCGCATGGCCTAAAGCACCGGTGTGGATCAACCTGGAGTATTTCAGCGCGGAAGTTGCGGCCTTGCACAACCATGGTCTGCCCTCGCCTGTGATGAGCGGCCCTGCCAAAGGCATGACCAAGTGGTTTTACTACCCGGGCTTGACCGAAGGCAGTGGCGGGGTGATGGGTGGCCTGTCAGCCATGACGAATTCAGACCTAACTGGTTCAGATGAGAAACATGCACCACACCAGCCATCGGCGCTGAAGATCAGCCTGTTTTGCTATGAACCGGCCAGTTTGGGCTTGTGGCTTGAGCAGTTGAACGAGCTACCTCAAAGCGTGGTGCTGAGTGTCACCGCAGGCCGCGCCACACAAGCGGTGCGACAAGTTTTGAAAGTGTGGTCAGACCCCACAAAGTTCGTCATAGAAGAACTACCCTACCTCAGCCACCCTGGTTTTGACGCGATGCTGGCTGCACAAGACCTGAACTTGGTGCGTGGAGAAGACTCTCTGGTACGCGCCATCTGGGCAGGCAAGGCTTTTTTGTGGCAGATCTACCCCCAAAACGATGGGGTTCACCACGCCAAGTTGGAGGCATTTTTAAAAACCACCCATGCCCCCGACGTGGTGGTGCAAGCCCACCTGGCGTGGAACGCCGAGCAGCCCACACCACTGCCTTTGCTCACCCCCTACAACATGGCCGAATGGACCGCTTGGGCGCAAGCTTTGCAACAGCGTTTGCATGCTCAAACCGACTTACTCACCCGCTTAGAAAGCTTCGTGTCGACGCACGGCTAAAATAGCTGCTTTTCCAAGCTATCTACCCTTATGAAAATCGCTCAAGAAATTCGCGCCGGCAACGTCATCATGCACGGCAAAGACCCCATGGTCGTTCTCAAAACCGAATACAGCCGTGGTGGACGCAACTCCGCCACCGTGCGCATGAAGCTCAAAAGCCTGATTGCCAACTTCAACACCGAGGTGGTGTTCAAGGCTGACGACAAGATGGACCAAATCGTGTTGGACAAGAAAGAATGCACCTATTCTTACTTTGCCGACCCCATGTATGTGTGGATGGACACCGAGTTCAACCAATACGAAGTGGAAAACGAAAACATGGGCGACTCGCTCAACTACCTTGAAGACGGCATGACCGCCGAGGTGGTGTTTTATGACGGCAAGGCGATTTCCGTGGAATTGCCCACCAGCGTGGTGCGTGAAATCACCTGGACAGAACCCGCAGTCAAAGGCGATACCTCTGGCAAGGTGCTCAAGCCTGCCAAAATCTCCACCGGTTTTGATATCAATGTGCCTATTTTTGTGGCACAAGGCGATAAGGTGGAAATCGACACACGTACCGCCGAGTACCGCAAGCGGGTTTAAGCCCTTGCTGAGAGCATGAGGGGCTCTGTACGCCAAGAGCCCATCTCAGCACCTAGGTGCATTTCAGGGGTACTGCGTACCCTGCCCTCAAGCCGGTTCATATAGCGGGGATAGCTGAACATTGCGCCTGCCACCAGTTCATCGACATTGAGTTGGCGTGGACGGTTTGGCATGGGCACCATGTCGGTGGTCAGGCCCCAGCCAGCATAGAAAGAGCGGCCATAGCAGCTGACTTTTTTACCCCGCAGCAGGGCCTCGAAGCCTGCCAACGAGGTCATGACATGAACCTCGTTGACTTTGGGCAACAAATGACTCAGCGACACATCGCCCACACACTCGTCGCACCACAAAAGCGGGTCTTGCTGCTTGGTTTGCTTGGCCTGAAGATCCGACCAGACCAAGGGATGGGGCTTGTAGACGATATGGGCATCGGCATTGGCCTGACAAACCGCTTTGAGCAATTCATGGTTGGTGCGAAGGCTTTGGACGCCATATTTCAATGAGGGATCGGTCTCTACCTGACCGACCACCAAAATGACCCGCTCGATATTGACGGGGCGACGCCACTGTGGGCTGTGCGCCTTGAAACGGTTGAGCCCATTCATGAGCACGTTTTACCGAAATTCGGCGGCTTGGTGCAACATGTCAGAGGTGAATTCCATCTCCATCAAGACACCTTCGATGTCGTTGGGAAACAGCATTTGCTCCAACATGGATGTGTGAAAACGCTTTGTTTTGTAGGCCATGACCCTTAACCTTGGTGTCAACTTCTAGGATTACACCTTAACATACAAAGTAGCTATTTGTTATGAAAATTAATGAAATTTGAGTATTTAAAGATTTGTTTTGACAAATCCCCTGATGAGCTTTAGAAGGCTGTCGCATAAGGCAATGGCTTCAGAAAAAAACTTTATAAGATCCTTGGCATCTGACTCCAGCAAAGCACATTTCTCAGTGACAAACGCAAATTCAACTTCCCCACGGGTGGCCGTGGTCACCGGTGGTGCCATGGGCATAGGCGAAGCCGTTGCACAGCGACTGGCGGGGCTTGGCCACCATGTTTTCATTGCCGACCGTAACCAGCCCGCTGCTGAGGCCACTGCCGAGCGACTGCGTGCTGACGGCCACCACGTCAGCGCGGTCAGCATGGATGTGGGTCAAGCCGCCTCCATCACAGCGGCTTTCGCCTATATAGAAGCAGCTGCTGGCCGTTGCGATATGTTGGTGAACTCCGCAGGGGTGGCAACGGTTGCGCCCTTCATCGATTTTTCATTGGAAGAGTTCGAGCGCACTATGGCCATCAACGTGACCGGTACGCTGTTGTGCTGTCAACACGCTGCCCGTTTGATGATGCGCCACGGCTGGGGGCGCATTGTCAATATCGCCTCGGTGGCTGGTATGCGAGCCGTTGGCAAGGGCCGCACCGCTTACGGCACCTCTAAAGGAGCGGTGATTGCCTTGACCCGCCAAATGGCAGTCGAACTGGCCGACCATGGCATCACGGCGAATGCGGTGTCACCTGGCCCTGTGGACACGCCGCTGACCCAGCAACTGCACAGTGAGCAATTTCGCCAAGAGTATTCAAAAGCCATCCCCATGAACCGCTATGGCAGCGTGGTGGAGATTGCCGCCGCGGTGCAGTATTTGGTGTCCGAAGAAGCGGCTTACGTTACAGGTATTGCCATGCCTGTGGATGGCGGCTTCTTGGCCAGTGGCGCTCGTGGTCTGTAACCTCAAAACCCAGCACCCATGAGTGAACGCATCACCGCCACTTACCAGCTGCACACCAAGGCTGACCCCGAACGACTGGCGGCCACCATCGCGGGTGAGCAGTCCAGCGGCACCTTTGTCGCTATTCCGGGGGAAGATGAAGCCCTCAAAGCAAGGGCTGCGGCGCATTGGCACATCGAAGCCCTGCCCGATATGTCTTCAAGCCTGCCCAGCTACCGCCTCACACTGTCGTGGCCTTTAGCGAACCTTGGGCCATCGCTCACCAATGTGTTGGCCACGGTTGCGGGCAATTTGTACGAACTGCGCGGGGTAGACGCACTTCGACTGATGGACATTGAACTCCCCTCTGCTTTTGCTGAGGTCTACCCAGGTCCGGCCTTTGGCATAGAGGGCACCCGAAAGCTAATCGGTATCCCCAAGGCACCGCTGATTGGCACCATTATCAAACCCTCGGTGGGTTTAAGTGCTGCAGACACTGCGGCCTTGGTGGAACAACTGTGTGCAGCGGGCATCGACTTCATCAAAGACGATGAATTACAAGCCGATGGTCCTGCTTGCCCTTTTGATGAACGGCTGCGTTTGTGCATGCAAGTGATTCGCCGCCATGCAGAGAAAACCGGCCACAAGGTGATGTATGCGTTTAACTTGACGGGTGAACTCGATGAGATGAAACGCCGCCATGACAAGGTCTTGTCTGAAGGCGGCACAGCCGTGATGCTGAGCTTGAACTCGGTGGGCATGACGGGTTTCAATGCGTTTCGACGTCACGCACAACTGCCTATCCATGCCCACCGCAACGGCTGGGGCTATGTGCAAGCGGGATGGTCGTATGTGGCTTGGCAAAAGTTATGGCGACTCGCCGGTGTTGACCATATGCATGTCAACGGCATTGCCAATAAATTCCAAGAGGCCGATGACAGCGTGATTGCCTCTGCACGGGCTTGCCTACAGCCCTTGTTTGCACACAAACCCTGCATTGTGATGCCTGTGTTTTCCTCGGGTCAAACCGTGATGCAAGCCCACCCAACGTGGGAGAGTTTGCAATCGACGGATGTGATTTTTTTGGCAGGTGGCGGTTTGTTCGCCCACCCAGGCGGTATTGCTGCAGGCGTGCGTGCCTTGCGCCAGTCTTGGGAAGCCGCCATGGCGGGTGTGTCTTTGCAACAAGCCGCCCTCAGCCACCGCGAATTGCGTGAGGCGGTTGCCACTTTTGGACCTACAGCGTGAGCGAGGTAGCTACACCGCCCTGCCGTGCCAGTGTGCTGTTTTACGGTGACGACTTCACGGGTGCGTCTGACAATGCGGCGCAATTCGCCAGACATGGCTTGCAAACACGGCTGTTCTTTAACCACCCTGGCATGGCGGCTTTGCAAGAAGCGGCAGCTCAATGTGATGTGGTGGGCATCGCTGGCACAGCGCGGTCTTTAAGCCCCGAGGCGATGCGCGAAGAGTTGCTACCCGTGTTGCAAGCGTTTGCGCAATTGCAGGTGCCTTGGGTGCAGTACAAATGCTGCTCGACCTTTGACAGCGCAGCGCATACGGGCAGCTTGGGCTATGCCATTGGGCTGATGAAAGAGGTCTGGCCCGACTGCTTTGTGCCAGTGCATTCGGCCGCACCCGAGTTTGGGCGCTACACCTTGTTTGGGCACCACTTTGCCCGAGCAGGTAGTGAGGTGTACCGCTTGGACCAACACCCCGTCATGTCGGTTCACCCCGTGACGCCTATGCATGAATCTGAGTTAGCTAAGGTGTTGTTAACACAAGGTTTTCAAACCGACTATTTGCTGGATGTGCGGCAGTTAGACCAACACCAAACTTCCCCTGAACTTTTAACCCAGATGCTTGCCAGCCATAACAGCGCAGTGGTGGATGGCTACACCCAGCAACAGGTGGTGACTGCCGCTGCGGCGCTGTGGCGCTTGTCGCAACAACGCCAAATCTGTGCCATGGCTGCCCAAGGTTTGGCCCACGGACTGGGGCAGCATTTGCGTGAATCCCAGCGCACCCAGCTTCAAGCCCCCAAGCAACAACTGTTGCCCACCGACCGCTTGTTGGTGTTGTCAGGCAGTTGCTCGGCACTGTCCGCTGCGCAAATAGACCATGCCGAGCAAGCAGGGTTTGTGTGCCTGCGCTTGTCTAACGATGCGTCGTTGGACGATGTGCAAACACGGATGCTCAAAGCACTGTCAGCAGGGCAAAGCGTGGTGGTTTTCACAGCGCGTGG
>JAIXYA010000043.1 GCA_027490485.1 Comamonadaceae bacterium | reverse complement strand
ACCAACCCTGGTTTTCTCAGTCTGCAAGACTTGCAAAAATACAAAGCCTTGGAACGCGATGCCCTGTGTTTTTCCCATGCCAGCAGCTTTAGCCCAACCCAGCAAGTGCAGGTTTGCGGCGTGGGGCCACCCAGCTCGGGGCTGATCACCATTGGGCAAATCTTTGGCATGCTTGCCACTGACACCAGCAACCAACTTCCCCCCGCCCCTTGGACCGAGCGCAACACCGCCATGCCCAGCACCGCTTGGCTGCACAACTACAACGAAGCGGCCCGTTTGGCATTTGCCGATCGTGCGCAGTTCATCGCTGACCCGGCTTTTGTCGGTCCACCTGCATTGGACTGGGCAGAGTTGCTGGACAGCACTTATTTGCAGTCACGTGCAAGCCTTATTGCCGACAGACGCATTGCGCAGGTGAGCGCCGGAAACCCTGGCGGTCGTTTGCAGGGCTGGGCGCCTATGCCGGACCAAACCGAGTACGGCACCAGCCACATCAGCATCGTCGATGGCTTGGGAAACGCTTTGGCCATGACCACCACCATCGAGAGTGGCTTTGGTTCACGATTAATGGTCACCGTGGAAAATTTACCTGGCGGTTTTTTGCTGAACAACCAATTGACGGACTTCAGCTTTACCCCGCAAGACGAGCATGGCCGCCCTGTGGCCAACCGCGTCCAAGCCGGTAAACGCCCTCGCTCCTCCATGAGCCCCACCTTGGTGTTTGCGCAAAACCCCAACCATGAACGTGGCGACTTGCTGGCCAGTTTGGGCAGCCCAGGGGGCGCCATGATCATCCACTTCACAGCCCAAACTTTGTGGGCCTTGTTGCACTGGGAGTTGGACGCCCAACAAGCCATCAACCTGCCGCACTCAGGCGTGATTGGCGCGAACGCCCCCTTGCTGCTGGAATCGGGTTTGTTTCCCTCTGCCACCCTGTCGAATTTGAAAATTCTTGGCCATACGGTGAAAGAGATGGACATGCCCAGTGGCCTGCAAGCGCTGCAACGCCTAGGTCCCGCTTGGTTTGGCGCTGCAGACCCGCGCCGCGAGGGCGTGGTCGCAGGCGACTGAGATGGCCATCCCTCAGTCTTTCATCCAAGAACTGATCAACCGCACCGATGTGGTGGAGGTGGTGGGCCGCTATGTGCAACTGAAAAAAGGCGGCGCTAACTACATGGGCCTGTGCCCTTTTCATGGCGAGAAATCGCCCTCTTTTTCGGTCAGCCCGACCAAGCAATTTTTCCATTGCTTTGGCTGCGGCAAAAACGGCAATGCCATTGGCTTTTTGATGGAGCATGGCGGCATGAGCTTCATCGAAGCGGTGAAAGATTTGGCGCAAAGCTATGGCCTGCAAGTCCCCGAAGACGATGCCGACCCTGCTGAGCGCCAACGCGCCCAGCAGCAAAGACAGCGCCAAGCCACCTTGAACGAGGTGCTGGAAAAAGCCGGTGAGTCTTACCGCAAACACCTGAAAACCAGTCCCCAAGCGGTGGACTACCTCAAAGGTCGCGGCCTCTCCGGAGAGGTTGCCAAGCTGTTTGGCCTAGGCTACGCACCCGATGGTTGGCGCAATTTGGCCAGCGTCTTCACTGACTACCAAGACGCTTTGCTGGTGGAGTCGGGCTTGGTCATCTCTCACGAAGAAAGTGGCGAAGAAGACAAGCGATACGACCGCTTTCGCGACCGCATCATGTTCCCCATCCGCAATGTCAAAGGCGAGTGCATAGGCTTTGGCGGACGGGTGCTGGGGGACGGCACGCCCAAATACCTGAATTCCCCCGAAACACCGGTGTTCAGCAAAGGCCGTGAGTTGTACGGCTTGTTTGAAGCACGTACCGCTTTGCGTGAAGCAGGTTATGTGTTGGTGACCGAGGGCTATATGGATGTGGTGGCCTTGGCCCAACTGGGTTTTCCCAACGCAGTCGCCACCTTGGGTACCGCTTGCACCACCGACCATGTGCAAAAACTGTTTCGCTTCACCGACTCGGTGGTGTTCAGCTTTGATGGCGATGCCGCAGGGCGACGCGCTGCGCGTAAAGCCTTGGATGGCGCCCTGCCCTTTGCCACCGACACCCGCAATGTGAAGTTTTTGTTCCTGCCAGCCGAGCATGACCCCGACAGCTTTGTGCGAGCCTATGGCACGGACGCGTTTTCACGCATGGTGTCAGATGCCACGCCCCTGTCACGCTTTGTGATGGAAGTGGCTCGCGATGGCTGCGACATCGACACCGCGGAAGGGCGGGCTTTGTTTGCGGCCCAAGCCAAGCCTTTGTGGTTGGCCATGCCAGAAGGCGTTCTTAAAACCCAGTTGCTCAAAGAACTGGCTGACACCGTTGGCATTGGTCAACACGAACTGCAGCGCTTGTGGCTGGCACCGACACCCTCGGCTGCCCCCAAGTCCAGCGCCAAACCAGCATCAAAGCCTGGGTTTGCCAACACGGGTAATTGGGCCCGCAGCGGCAACAACAAGCGTCCTCCCCCCATAGGCATCAACCTGCGCAGCAAAGCCCCCTCACGCCACGACCGAGCCTTGCAAATTTTGTTTGCGGATATGCAGCAATGGGATGGCTTATCTACACATCAACAGCATTTGCTACTAGAGATGCCTGCCCCTTACGGCGAATTGATGGCTTGGCTCAACCAACAGTGGCTGGAAAACGGCGTGCAGCCCCTGGCAGGCTTGCGTGAGGGCTTGCGTGGACACGCCCATGAGACGGTGGTGTCACGTTTGATCGATGATGCGCCCTCCGATATCGACAGCGATGCAGGGGAATTGCAAAGCATCCTGTTGGCTTTGGAAAAAGACCAACTCTCCCAAGAGATAGACAGCTTGACCCGCCGCATGGCCAGCGACCCCGACGCCTATGAACGCATCAAGCAATTGAATGGCCGTTTAGCAGTACTGAAAAAAGCTCCGCTGGTATAATCCACTTTTCCAAAGCAAGTGCGACAGCAGCACCTCCGGACCAGGCCAACCGTGACGCAGTTCACAACCCGCCGTTCACCGCAAGGACTGCACACCAAATGATCGCCCTTTCAACTTGCTTGGAACCCCTGCCACTGTCCCGTTAGCGTGCTTTTTTAGCATGCTGATACCCCCTTTTGTTGTTCAAGGATTGACATGCCAGCCAAGAAGTCCACAAAGCCTGCCAAGGCCAAAACAGCCGCTAAACCATCAGCATCCTCTGCGAAACCCGTACCGAAGAAAGCCTCTCCTGTGTCGACTGCCAAAAAAGCCCCTGCCAAACCTGTTGCGAAACCTGTAGCCAAAACCGCCGCCAAGCCTGCGGCCAAAGCAGTCACCAAGCCCGTTGCGAAAACTGCGGCTAAACCTGCTGCCAAGCCCGCTGTCAAAGCGGCTCCCGTGAAGGCTGCAGCCAAGCCTGCGGCAAAAACCCCAGCCAAAGCGCCTGTCAAACCCAGCGCGGAAAAAGCCAAACCCCCTAAAGCCACAGGCAAAACCGCGGCCAAAGGCAAAGCGGCCAAAAAAGGGCTGCCAGAAGACGAAGATTT